>NZ_DEYV01000042.1:0-27580 GCF_002364655.1 Pseudomonas sp. UBA3149 | reverse complement strand
AGTTATGCAGGTCCAGAATAATCTTGATGTTGTGCTTTTGCGCATAACCAAAGGTGCGGTCTATCAGGGCTACATAGGTAGGATCAAGAGGACCGCCCAGCTTGGGTTGCAGGCGCTCCCAGATAATGGGGAAGCGGAATGTCTTGATGCCCCTGGCGCTCCACTGCTGGAAATAGGATTCCACTGGAAAAATATAGTTGGTGCCATTGATTCCAGGTAAGACATGGGGAGCAAATCCCGCACCGGACAGGTTCAGACTAACCAGATCGACCGGTTCGGCTTGGGCGGCTACCGAGCCAAAGGTAAGACCCACGAGAAGGGGCAGGCTCTTGAAGAATCGCTTAGAAAAATGAATGGACGTGCTCATAATCACCATACTGCTCTGCTAGTGATGGGCTAGGTCTCGCGTCCATGAATACGAGGGGGCTGCCCTAAATAAAAAGTAATGAGGTCTTGGTACTAGGAGATACCAAGAGGCGCATCCTGACGCTTGTGCCCTTGATTACAAGTGACGTGCCAAAACCTTTACATATAAGGAAACATTTAGGATTAAAGTCCTGATAGCTTTGCTAAATACTTGATGGCGCAATGCTTTCAGCAGGAAGACCGTTTATCAGGTTTGATTTTTCAGGTCGAGTAGGCAGTGCCTGGTCAAGAAGGGACCCCTTGGGCAGTCAGAAATCTGGCTTTCAGGCGAGACCATTCTGGCGCTTTCGTCCAAAAGCAAAAACTTCTTGTCGAGATGCGGGATAATGGCAGCTAATTCGCTTATTCACGTTTCGGTAGTTTTGCATGGAAATCAAGGTCAATTTTCTCGATAACCTTCGGCTTGAGGCTAAGTTCGATGACTTCACGGTCATAGCCGATCAGCCTATCCGCTACAAGGGGGACGGTTCGGCGCCTGGGCCTTTTGATTATTTCCTGGCTTCATCAGCGTTATGTGCTGCGTATTTCGTGAAGCTGTATTGCCAGACACGCAACATCCCTACCGACAACATTCGTCTTTTGCAGAACAATATTGTTGATCCTGAAAACCGTTATCAGCAGATTTTCAAGATTCAGGTCGAGTTGCCGGCAGATATCTCTGACAAGGACCGCCAGGGCATTTTGCGCTCCATCGACCGTTGTACGGTAAAGAAGGTGGTGCAAACCGGCCCGGAATTTGTCATTGAGGAAGTGGATAACCTGGATGCCGATGCCCAGGCGCTGCTGATACCGAGCATGGCCTCTGACACGAGCACCTTTATTGCAGGCAAGGATCTGCCGCTTGAGCAGACTATCGCCAACATGTCGGGGATTCTGGCCGACCTGGGCATGAAGATTGAAATCGCTTCATGGCGAAATATCGTTCCCAACGTGTGGTCGCTGCATATACGCGACGCTCATTCTCCGATGTGCTTTACCAATGGCAAGGGGGCCACCAAGGAGGCCGCGTTGGCGTCAGCCTTGGGCGAGTTTATCGAGCGTCTGAACTGTAACTTCTTCTACAACGATCAGTTCTGGGGTGAAGACATTGCCAATGCAGAGTTCGTGCATTACCCGAACGAACGGTGGTTCAAGCCAGGCCGTAAGGATGCATTGCCATCTGAAATTCTCGATGCATACTGCAGGGAAATCTACAACCCTGATGGGGAGCTACGCGGCTCGCATCTGTATGACACCAACTCCGGCAACGTCGAGCGCGGCATCTGTTCGCTGCCCTTTGTACGTCAGTCGGACGGCGAGGTGGTGTATTTCCCGTCCAATCTGATCGAAAACCTGTACCTGAGCAATGGCATGAGTGCTGGTAACACGCTGGCTGAAGCGCAGGTGCAATGTCTGTCGGAAATTTTCGAGCGCGCGGTGAAGCGTGAAATCCTGGAAGGGGAGCTTGCCCTGCCTGACGTACCGCAGGACGTGCTGGCAAAATACCCGGCTATTCTGGCTGGCATCCAAGGACTGGAAGAGCAGGGCTTCCCGGTATTGGTAAAGGATGCATCGCTCGGAGGTGAATTCCCGGTGATGTGCGTCACCTTGATGAATCCACGTACCGGCGGCGTATTCGCCTCGTTTGGCGCGCATCCGAGCTTGGAGGTAGCGCTTGAGCGCAGCCTCACAGAACTGCTTCAAGGGCGCAGCTTCGAGGGTCTCAATGATCTTCCTCAGCCTACGTTTGAAAGCCAGGCCGTGACCGAGCCGAACAACTTCGTTGAGCATTTCATTGATTCCAGCGGTGTAGTGTCGTGGCGTTTCTTCAGTGCCAAGGCGGATTTCGAATTTGTCGAATGGGATTTTTCAGCCGAGGGTGAAAATGCCAATGCTGAGGAAGCCGCGACGCTGTTCGGTATCCTCGAGGATATGGGTAAGGAAGTGTACATGGCGGTATATGAGGACCTGGAGGCAACGGCTTGCCGTATCCTGGTGCCGGGCTATTCGGAGATTTATCCGGTAGAGGATCTGATCTGGGATAACACCAACAAGGCGCTGTCCTTTCGCGCTGATATTCTGAATCTGCACCGTCTGGATGACGCCGCTCTGGAAGCATTGGTTGAGCGCCTGGAAAACTGCGAGCTGGATGATTACACCGACATCACTACCCTGATCGGCATCGAATTTGATGACAACACGGTTTGGGGACAGCTCACGATTCTTGAATTGAAGTTGCTGATCTATCTGGCACTGAAGCAGTTCGAGGAAGCGCATGAACTGGTCGGTGCCTTCCTGCAGTTCAACGACAATACCGTTGAGCGTGGCCTGTTCTATCAGGCTTTGAATGCAGTACTTGAGGTATCGCTGGACGAGGAGCTGGAGCTGGCCGACTATGAAGTCAACTTCCGCAGGATGTTTGGCAATCAGCGCATGGATGCAGTGCTGGGCTCAGTGGATGGAAGCATCCGCTTCTTTGGCCTGACGCCCACCAGCATGAAGCTGGAGGGGCTGGATAGACACCTGCGACTGATCGACAGCTATAAGAAACTGCATACGGCACGTGCCAGGGCCGCTGCTTCTGCCCATTAGCTGTCATTGAAGGCGCGTAGTGGCTAGGGTCGCTCCCAGCGACTATACACCTGGCGGATGCCAGCAGTGCAATCGCCTGATTACCTGCTATTTGAGTAATCAGGCGCACTCGCAAGACGGACCTGTTACTGCGTTGGGGCAGAGGAGAACTGCCCTTTGCCCGGCTACGAATGATGGGTCTGCTCTTTAGAGGAGGTACCCAATGGAGGTGATCGTCGTACTTCGGTGATGTAGATCAGGATCAGCGACACCCACACGATGCCGTAGAGCAGCATGAAGCAGCTTGAGTTGATACCCAGGAAGTCGAGCAGTGTGCCAAACAGGATAGGCAACAGGAACCCTCCCAGTCCTCCCGCCATGCCGACGATGCCTGAAACGATGCCCATGTTTTGTGGAAAATCATCGCCGATGTACTTGAAGGTAGAAGCCATGCCGCAGGCAAAAGCGATACCTAGAATAAACAGCAGTGCTGTTGCTCCCCAAACCGGAAGGCCAAGATGAAAGTTCATCGGTCCCCGGATAGTTTGAACAGTAAAATCGGTTTGCGGATAGGAAAGTAGAAATAGACTGATCCACGCGATCCACAATACCCACCACGTTACAGCATGGGCACCAAGCCGGTCTGACAGCAAGCCGCCGAGCGCTCGAAGGGCACCTCCAGGAAGGGAGAAGCAGGCTGCCAGCAGTGAAGCCTGAGCAATCGAGAGACCGTACTCGTTCAGGTAATACTGTGGCATCCAGATCGAGAGCGCTGTGAAGCCCCCGAATACAACGGAATAATACTGACAGTATTTCCAGACGCGCCCATCCCGCAGAATAGCCAGCTGCTGTCTAACCGGAACGGAGCGTCCAGGGGCTCTGGTATCCGGTGCGGCAATTATCCAGAACAGAACCGCCGTCACGAGAAGCGCCACGGCATATACACGCGGCACGCTCTCCCAGCCGTAGCGAGCAACAAGGGTGGGCGCCAGGAACATGTTGATGGCGGCGCCAGCGGTGCCTGCTCCGAATACCCCCATCGCAAATCCCTTGCGCTCGCTGGGAAAAAAGCGAGCCACGTAGGGCGTTCCAACCGAGAATGAGGCTCCTACAAGCCCGAGTGCCAGCCCCAACAACAGGAATTGCCAGAGCTGGTTTGCGTAGGAGGCGAGCCAGAGGGGAACGGTGCACGTCAGAAGCAGCAAGGTCATCACTGTTCGACCACCGAAGCGGTCTGTCCAGATACCCAGCGGCAACCGGAAAATGGCGCCGGTCAGGACTGGCGTGGCGGTAAGCAGGCCGAACTCAGATGCACTGAGCCCTAGGGAGGTCTGAATGGGGATGCCGATCACGCCAAACATCATCCAGACGGCAAAGGAGATCAGAAATGCCAAGGTGCTCATCACGAGCACACGCAAGGACTGTGTGCTGTTTGAGGATGCGATTGCTGCCGATCCGGTTTTCAAGAGCAGTTCCTCGCGGGAATGATCACGGGATCTCGGTTCGGGGTGTGGCCAGCGGAAGCGCCCGCGGCGGTGCACGATGATCCCGCCGGCCACGCTGAGGGTCGAGCAGGGGCGCTTTCGCCTGCAAAAAGGTCGAAGCCCTTGATGCTGGCGCGTGCGGCCAGTGAGGCGATATAGCCCTGCACGGCCTGCCGCCAACTGGTTTCCTGCAAAAAGGCGATAATTCGCGGGCGTACTGCCTGCAGTGGCGGTACCCGTCCTTTATGACAAGCCAGCACACGGATGATATGCAGGCCGAACCGGCTTTGAACAACTGTGGGGCATACCTCACCTGCTGCCAGTCCGGCAAGGTGGGTTTCGAATTCCGGCACTGTGCTTCCACGCTCGATCAATCCCAGATCGCCGCCCTGCGTGCTTGATGGACAGTCAGAGAAGCGGGCCGCCAACACGGTCAGTGCTGTCGGGTCATCAAGCACTTCTGCAAGCATCGTTTCTGCCTTTTCCCGTGCCGCCCCAATGGCGCGTTCATCACCGGGGTTCGCTGCGATCAGCAAGTGCTGGACCTGCCAACGGTCAGGACGCTTCAAACGATCAAGGTTGTGCTGGTACCAGCGCTCCAGCTCTGTCTCGGTTGGCTCAGGAAGCTTCAGCTCAGTTTCGAGCAGACGCCTGATGGCGGCCTCGTCGGCCTCCTCACCGGGCTCAGCATCCTGACCGGTGATACCGTGGCGTGTAGCCTCGGCCAAAAGCAGCTCTCGAACGACGAGTGCACGTGCGGCCTGTTCCCAGGCAGCGGCTGGGTCATCGGCATCCTGCAGTTGGGCCTCCAGCGAAAGTAGGTCATCAGTAATGGCAATACCGTCAACGGTGATCATTGTCATGTCCCTACTTTTTTTTATGCTCGTCGAGCCGGATACGGACAGCAGAAGTGCTCTGCTGTAGTCCGGCTGTTATGCCGTCGTCCAGCGCAATGTTGGGCGGAACGCCGAGCGAGGCCCTGTACAAGGCCCACATGGCACCGGGCTGGTCGGTGGTTCCTCCGTGCAGTAACAGCGGTAGGTTACTGCGATCGGCCAGCAAGTCCGAAAACTGCTTGACCTGCTCCTGTGTCGGCAGGTCCTGAACGGGAAGGTTGGCGTAGCGGATGCGTGCGAATTCCGCATGTTGTTTTTCGGATGCGATTTCTTCCGCTGGCCTCAGATCCACAATCATGGCGAAACCTACGCGCTTGGCTTCAACCACACCCTCGTCCTCAATCGGTCCAGCGATAGCCACAAGCGGCGCAACACGGTGGTACAGCGGCAGTCGCTGCTCGGCAATCTGATCCCCGAATGGCGCGATCCCCGGCTGCGGCGCTACATCATCGGCAGCGCCCGCTGCCAGGGCTGCCTCCATGAACAGAACACCGGATAACAGCCAGAGCATATGCTGGAAAGGCGTCATACGCCCTCCTTGGAAATGTTGGCGTTCTTGCGAACGATCTGCCATCCAGGGCGGCCCAGGTACCAGACAGGCGCAGACCAGACATGGACGAGCCGGGTAAAGGGCACAAGAAGGAACAGTGTCATGCCGCAAACCAGATGCAGCTTGTAGACCCAAGGCACGTCGGCCACCAGCTGCGCCGAGCCCGGGCAGAACAAGAGGATGCTGCGAGACCACTCGGCAAGCACCAGCATGTAGGTACCGTCCAGATTTTGCGACGACTCGGGCAGCGTACTGATCCCGAGGCAGAGTTGGAAGAAGATGAAGAGCAGGATGAAAATATCGGTCGGCTTGCTGGTCTGGCGAATGCGGGCATCCGTCAGGCGCCTATGGATCAACAAAATTCCGCCCACTACGCCGAGGGCGGCGAGCGCACCACCCGTCACGATAGCCAGGATCTGCTTGGCTTTCACAGTCAGGCCGAGGGCATGGTAGACCTCAGGCGGCGTAAGTAACCCCGCAGTATGCCCGACAAAAAGGCCCAGAATGCTGATGTGAAAAAGATTACTCCCCCAAACCAACTGGCGACGTCTCAAAAACTGGCTTGACTGACTTCGCCAGGAGAATTGGCTGCGGTCAAATCGTGCCCAACTGCCCAGAAAAAAACAGATCATGCACAGGTACGGGTAAAACCCGAACAGGAACTGGTTGAGCCAATTCATGCGGCATACCTCTAGCGTTCTATGAGACGAATGGGTGAAACCTGCACATCGCGTTCGAACTGTGCAACCAGGGCGGCTGCGTTCGAGCAGGCACTATCGGCAACTGCGGGCTCCATGAAGCTGACAGGTGCTTCTTCGTAGCGGGCATCCAGTGCTTCAGGGGTATCCTCCTGTTCTCCCTCGGCCAGTCTGGAGGCGACTACCTCGGTGTCTGCTGGCCGTGAGCCTAACGCCTCGATAGCGCGCAGCACTGCAGCATACGGTGTTCCGCGTTTCTCGAGACGACTGGCCAGAAGCGCAACGATCTCTACAATCTCACCGAGCAGGACGGCGGCGTCGGAAGGTGCATGACACGAAACGTATTCCAGAAAGACCGGTAGAAAATCAGGCAACTCATCGCCTGACAGCTCTAGCCCAACGGCTCGATAATCTTCGACGAGGTTAGCCATGGCCTGGCCCCGATCCCGTGAGTCGCCGTGCACATGACCGAATAGATAGAGCGAGAGGGCGCGTGAGCCACCGTCAAACAGCGACACATAATTCCCTTGCGCCTGTAAAGGATCAGACGCTGCCAGATGGTCGCAAAAAGCGATGACCTGGTCACGTTGTGTGGCGGGCAGCGGTGAGTCATTCAGGATATATCGAATATCCGGCAAGGCCTCCATGAGGGCTTGGTCGGGGTAAAGCAACAGTCCGGCAAGTGCCTTGCACGTTAACATCACGTTACTTCCTGTCGAGAGGGAAGCGCTCACCCCGGGTCTTGCGGGTGTCCTGGCCCCACAGCATGAAACGGCTGTTCCCTTCGGAAGTCATCTGCCCGAAATGGAAGCCGGCAATGCCGCGCTGGTCGTAAGCATTTTCGGCCACTTCCTTATGCGAGGTCGGGATCACGAACCGGTCCTCGTAGTTGGCGATTGCCATTACGCGGTACATCTCTTCGGCCTGTCGCTCTGTCAGACCGACCGCATCGAGCATGGTGGTATCGACAATCCCTTCGATATTGCGCCGACGCATGTAGGCTCTCAGCGCCAGCAGCTTGCGTAGCGTGTCGCGGATGGGCTCCGCTTTTCCCGCCGTCAGCAGGTTAGCCAGGTAGCGGACCGGGATACGCAGGCTGTCTACATCCGGGATGCCTTCAAGGGTAGCCAGGGCGCCTGCATCGGCCGCCTCCTGAATCGGCGACAGGGGAGGGATGTACCAGACCATCGGAACGGTTCGGTATTCAGGGTGAAGCGGGAAGGCCACCTTCCACTCACAGGCCATTTTATAAACGGGCGAGCGCTGGGCCGCCTCGATCCAGTTATCCGACACGCCGTCTTTGCGAGCCTGCTCGATTACAGCCGGGTCGTGCGGATCAAGAAAGATGTCCAGCTGCGCCTGATAGCAATCCTGAACATTGGTTTGGGAGGCGACTTCAAGAATCCGGTCGGCGTCGTATAGCATCACGCCCAGGTAGCGAATACGGCCTACGCAGGTTTCCGAACACACGGTCGGCTGACCGCTCTCGATGCGCGGATAACAGAAGATGCACTTCTCGGACTTGCCCGTATGCCAGTTGTAATAAACCTTCTTGTAAGGGCACCCGGTTACGCACATGCGCCAGCCGCGGCACTTCTCCTGATCAATCAGGACAATGCCATCTTCTTCGCGCTTATAAATAGCCCCTGACGGGCACGCGGCAACGCAAGTAGGGTTCAGGCAATGCTCACACAGACGAGGGAGGAACATCAGAAAACTGTTTTCAAACTCTCCATAGATCGCTTTCTCGACTTCCTTGAAGTTGTAGTCTTGCGAGCGTTTGTGAAACTCGGTACCGAGTGACTCTTCCCAATTGGGCCCCCAGCTGACCTTTTCCATCCGCTCGCCAGTCACAATCGAAACCGGCTGAGTCGTTGGGGCAGCCTCGCTTTCACCTACGCCATGAATATAGGAATATTCGTAATCGAACGGCTCGTAATAGTCGTCGATTTCCGGCAGCTCCGGATTGGCAAATATCTTGGACAGAATCCGCCATTTGCCGCCAGTCTTCGGTCGCAGTTCACCGCCCTTGCCAAGCACCCAACCGCCGCGCCAGCGCTCCTGGTTCTCCCAGTCTTTAGGAAAGCCAATGCCCGGTTTGCTTTCTACGTTGTTCCACCAGGCGTATTCGATTCCCTGGCGGGTCGTCCAGACCTGTTTACAGGTCACGCTGCAGGTGTGGCAACCAATGCATTTGTCGAGATTGAGAACCTTGCCGATCTGCGCCCTGACTTTCATGTCCGCTGCCCTTCCACGCGAGATTCCTCTTCGGTTTTCATCACGGCGATCTTTTCGGACAGCGGTCGGTCGCGCCAGTCGACGTTTCTCATCTTGCGCAGCACGATAAATTCGTCCCGGTTCGATCCAACGGTGCCGTAATAGTTGAATCCCCAGGACAGCTGGGCGTAGCCGCCAATCATATGTGTGGGCTTAAGCACAACACGGGTGACGGAGTTGTGTATACCGCCGCGATTCTGCGTGACCTCGCTGCCCGGCACATTCGCCGTACGCTCGGCCGCGTGATACATGAACGCGGCCCCTTCAGGTATGCGTTGGCTGACGACCGCACGTGCGACCAGTGCACCATTACGGTTGAACGCCTCAATCCAGTCGTTATCTTCAATGTCTGCCTTGGCGGCATCACGCTCGCTGATCCAGACGATTGGCCCACCCCGCGCCAGGGTCAGCATGATCAGATTTTCGGTATAGGTACTGTGGATGCCCCATTTCTGGTGAGGTGTGAGGAGGTTGAGGGCAAGCGGCGGATTGCCGTTGTCATGCGCCTGAGCTAGCTCAAGAGACGCCGAGCGCGTATCGATCGGAGGGCGATACGTGGCGAAGCCTTCGCCAAAATCCCGCATCCAGGGGTGATCCTGATAGAGCTGTTGGCGTCCGGTTAGTGTTCGCCATGGGATCAGCTCGTGCACGTTCGTCCAGCCAGCGTTGTAGGAGATCTCGTGGCTTTCGATGCCCGACCAGACCGGTGATGTCAGGATGGGGCGAGGCTGGGCAGCGATGTCGCGAAACTCGATCTTTTCACCGGCACGTCGTTCAATCAGGTGAGTGTGATCACGGCCGGTTACCTCCGAGAGGACCTGCCAGGCTTTATAGGCTACCTGTCCGTTGGTTTCAGGTGCCAGCGCCAGCACCGTTTCGATCGCGTCGAGATCCGACCGCATGCGTGGGCGATTGTTTGCGCCGGGGTCAGGTAGATTGACATCACGCAAGTGTGCCACCTCCGCCTTCGTATCCCACACCATGCCCTTGGTACCGTTCCCGCGTTCCTCAAGCAGGGGACCCACGCTGACAAAGCGGTCGTAAGTCGCGGGATAGTCGCGGGATAGTCGCGGGTAACCAGGGTAATAGCAGGCATGGTGCGCCCTGGAATGCCAACCGTTCCTCCCTGCTTCCAGTCTTGCCCTCCATAAGGCTGGGACAGTTCGGATGGCGTATCTTTCAGGGTTGGGGTCAGCACTACGTCTTCCTCAACGCCCAGTTGACCAGGCGCAAGCCGCTGGAATGTATTCGCCAGTTCTCGAAAAATGGCCCAATCCGTGCGTGCGCCCCAAACCGGGTCCACCGCGGCTTGCAGTGGATGGATAAAAGGATGCATGTCGGAGGTGTTGAGGTCAGCCTTTTCGTACCAGGTGGCAGTTGGCAGGACCACATCGCTAAAGAGCGTGGTGGTATTCATGCGAAAATCGATGGTAACCAACAGGTCAAGCTTGCCCTCGGGAGCCTGCTCTCGGTAAACCACTTCTTCCGGCCGCTGATCACTCTCCTCGTTAAGTACATTGTTGCGCGCACCTAACAGGTGTTTCAGAAAATACTCATGACCTTTGCCGCTAGCGCCGAGCAGATTGGAGCGCCAGACGAACAGGTTGCGTGGCCAATTCTCGGGCGCGTCTGGATCTTCGCAGGCCATTTGCAGGGAGCCTGCATGAAGGGCGTCGGCCACGTACGCAGCCGGGTCTTGGCCTGAAGCGCGTGCGGCACGCGCCACGTGCAAGGGATTGGTCTTGAGCTGCGGCGCACTGGGCAGCCACCCCATGCGCTCGGCTCGAACATTGCAGTCGAGCATGGTTCCAGACCACGCCGTGGGATCTGCCAGTGGCGAGATCTGCTCGCGTAACTCCATACGCTCATAGCGCCACTGATCAGTATGGGCATAGAAAAAACTCGTCCCGTTCATCTGTCGTGGGGGACGCGACCAGTCTGTCGCAAACGCGACCGGCAGCCAGCCGGCTTGAGGCCGCAGCTTTTCCTGCCCGACGTAATGCGCCCAGCCGCCTCCGGACTTCCCTACGCAACCACACAGGATGAGCATCGACATGATGCCGCGGTAGGTCATGTCCATGTTGTACCAGTGGTTCAAGCCCGCACCGAGGATCACCATGGAACGTCCTTGGGTCGCTTCGGCATTGGCTGCAAAACCACGAGCTACGGCAATGCAACGATCCCGCGGAACGCCTGTGATCGACTCCTGCCAGGCGGGCGTTCCTGGAATATTTTCGTCAAAACTGCTTGCGCCGTCCTCGCCCAGCCCGCGACTGACGCCATAGCTGCCAAGCGTCAGGTCGAACACAGTCGTGATTTCGACCTCGCGTCCGTCCTTGAGCGTCACACGACGTACAGGTATCCGGCGTTTCTGAATAGGGGCATGGTCAGTAAGACCAAACTTGCCTTCGCTGCCAAAGTAGGGGAAAGCAACGGTTGCAGTCGCCTCGCCTAGCAGCGTTAGGCGCGGGGAAATCTCTGCTCCGCTGGCGCCATCCTTGGGTTCCAGATTCCACTTGCCTTTCTGACCCCAGCGGAACCCGGCGCTGCCCTGTGGCGCTACGATAGCGTCGGTCGTTTCGTCAATCACAACGGGTTTCCAGTCGGGATTGTTGTCCTGGCCGAGGTTATGGGCAAAGTCGGCGGCACGAAGCATGCGGCCAGCAACAAGCCCTTCAGGACGAGATTCGAGCATGACCAGAAAGGGCAGGTCGGAGTATTGGCGGACGTATTCCTGAAAATAAGGCACTTGCCGGTCGACGAAGAATTCCTTGAGGATTACATGACACATGGCCAGGGCAAGGGCCGCGTCGGTGCCCTGCTTGGGATGTAGCCACAAGTCGGCGAAGCGGGCCACCTCGATGAAGTCTGGCGCGATCACCACACTTTTGGCCCCGCGATACCGGGCTTCGGTGTAGAAGTGAGCATCGGGCGTCCGTGTCATGGACACATTGGAGCCCCAGAGCAGCAGATAGCCAGAGTTGTACCAGTCTGCACTTTCCGGAACGTCTGTCTGCTCGCCAAAGGTCTGAGGTGATGAGGGTGGCAAGTCGCAGTACCAGTCGTAAAAGGACAGGCATGTGCCTCCGATCAGGCTGAGGTAGCGTGTACCGGCCGCATAGCTGATCATCGACATGGCGGGATCGGTGAAAACCCGACCACCCGATCAGGCCCCCAGGCCTTGATTGTGTGAATGTTGGCAGCGGCGATAAGTTCGTTGATCTCATCCCAATCCACTCGTACGAAGCCACCCAAGCCCCGCACTTCCTGGTAACTCCGCCGTTTGGCAGCATCGCTCTGGATGGATTCCCAGGCCTGAACAGGGGAAAGCGTCTTGCGTGCTTCGCGCCAAAGCGCAAGAAGGCGACCGCGTACCATCGGATATTTGATGCGGTTGCTGCTGTAGAGATACCAGGAATAACTGGCGCCACGGGGACAGCCACGCGGCTCATGGTTGGGAAGATCAGGACGGGTCCGCGGGTAGTCGGTCTGCTGAGTTTCCCAGGTTACCAATCCATTTTTGACATAGATCTTCCAGCTACAGCTGCCTGTGCAATTGACGCCATGGGTAGATCGTACGATCTTCTCGCTTTGCCAGCGGGACCGATAATTGTCCTCCCAGGCGCGATTTTCGTCAGTGGTTACTCCATGACCTTCCGAGAAAGATCCCTTGTACTTTTTGAAGAACAGTAGTCGATCAACGAACTGGCTCAAAACGTCGGCTCCCTTGTCTCGGTCCTTTCGAGCCTAGCAACGACTATTTTGCTTCGCGAATAGGAGTGTTTAATTCCGATAAGCGGTATTGGTCGAGCGAAGCAAGTTGGCACGTTTTGTGGCGAGCATGCACTTGAGGACGTTGGAAGATAGATACGTCTAGGCTCTTGTAATTACACGCTTTTTTTGTGTGGTTATTTGCGCTTAAGGGTGTTTATTTACCGTTTAAAGAACACATAGGGAGCCAAAGAACATTGAGTCGTACGAAAGGTACATGCGCTACTGTCAAGCCCGGACCAAGATCAATGACATTGCCGTTTTAGGTTCAGCCTTTCGGTAAAGGGTAAGCATTCCGGCTGACGCCATCGCTTGTCAAAACGCCTCAATACGGCCGTCAAATGTTCCGAGAACAACTCTTCAGGTTGCTTATACAGAGGCCAGGGTAGTTTGATGTCCTGGAACGTATTATCATGTGCACAGGCGCATTTGGAGTGCGCGTTTCACCTGATCATTAAAAGGACTTAGCCATGACCGATATCAATCAAACCGTCCAGCCTGCTCCATTGCAGCAGCCGATTGTCAGCAATTCGAATATGGCTGGCATCGTCTATGTTCTGTACATCGTAGGTTTCTTCAACGGCGTTACCGCGCTGATTGGACTTATCCTGGCCTATGTCAACAGAGATACGGCAGATCCGATTTCTCGTTCGCACCTGGATTATCAGATTCGTACATTCTGGTGGGGGCTTCTGTGGCTTGTACTGGGGTTTGCTTCAACCCTGCTTATCATCGGATGGTTCGTGCTGCTTGGCTGGGCAATCTGGACGATTTATCGAATCGTGAAAGGGCTGACGGCAATCAATAATCGTCGTGGAGTTTAAGTAAGCGTAATCTCGGCTTATATCTAACTGGCCGCCTGGGGTTTGAATGTTTACCGCCGATACCCTGGGCTGGCGTCCAACCCATAGAAACGCACCACCAACAAGCCTGCCTATCAAGACGCACCCATCAGTGTAAGCGCTATCGTTTTCAACACTGTTGCTACTCGTGAATTAAATAACCTTGGAAGATAAGACTGTTCTTATCTGCGCATGAGGTGCCTGTTATTTAGCAGGGGATATTTTTGACGAGCAATCAAGAAAAGTAGATGGAGCATAATCGGACATGATCAATTCATGTCCGATCTGGTACGCAATGAGCGGTTTTCAAAACTTCAATTGCATAACCCTCTATTAGGCTTAGACGTTTTTAGGGTTCTGCCCGAAGCGGTTATCGACAAGATCTCCTTCCAGGCACATAAGCACCAGGAAAATGATTCCGCCTACTGCTGGAACGCCACTGATAAGAGCCCACCAACCGCTTCGGTTGGTATCATGAAGGCGTCGGATAGTGACGGCCACATTTGGAAGAATCATAGCCAGGGTATAGACACCACATAACCAAGGGCCCCAGCCAATTACTCCATCTACAACGGCAAGAATAACGGTAATGATCGCGCTGAACAGGGCGAACATCCAATATTCTTTCCGTCGAGCACGGCCATCAAACTTGACGTAGTTACTGACTACCGAGAGATACCATTCCATTTATTACATCTTCCTTATACAAGCCAGGCATAAAACGCCAGCATCCTAAAAAACAATGAAGTTCAGGATAGGGAATCAGTAAAAGAATAGATGATTGCACAGAGCTGCTATTTGCCATGAGAGCAAGCAATGCAAGAGAAATCTTTCCCAGATCATCCATAATCTTTCACAGAAGCCAGTCCATAGCTTCAAGGTGGGCGGTAAGTTTACAGATGAAGTCAACTTGACGCTACAGTAAAAGCGCTATCATTCATTCCAGATAAGTGACCAGTGTGTAATAGTTGGAAAATTCAGCTTTTCAATCACTTAGATACGTCGAAGGTATTGAATCAGTAAAGTACCATGGTTGGCGTATCTTTTAAGGTTTGGCAACCTGAGCATTGAAATAGCCGCTATTGCTTGGTTAGGTATACCGGCAGGCATCGTGGATCTATCGTACATGCGGCTGACTCAACCAGACTAAAAAGTCAGACAGTTGTGTAATAGTTCTGACAAACCGTTCAGGATTATAACGTGTAAATGTTACCTTTAAAGGTTTACTAGCGTGTGGCTTCATAACCAGATCCTGGCTCTCAAAACGATCACTACATAGTTTGTGGTTGCATTTGATAAGTCAGCGTTTGCCTATGAAGTGGGCACGTATGCATTCCCTCGTACAAACCCACTGTCTTAACGTTTAAATCCATTGATACATCGTCAGCATCGACTTCTATCGAACAAAATGTATGGCTGTTCGCTGGGGTGCGATGAGTCCTTAGACAGTCGTAGCATGCCAAGCTGCTACAAGTCACACAGTAGGGTTATATCATTGGGTGGGTATCAACACCGCTATAATCGTCGTAACACTTGAGCGAGATCAAAAACGTTTATCCAGATTTCGATACGTTAGGGGTTCACCTCATACGTTCAGGAGTCTCGGATGGCCAAGAAATTTCCTTTGCAGCCTAAGCATCCGGAGCGCATCTGTTGGGGGTGCGATATGTATTGTCCTGCAAACTCGTTAGCTTGCGGTAATGGCGCCAGCCGTACCATGCATCCGGTTGAGCTGTTTGGTGAAGACTGGGATACGTTCAATGCAACCGGGGGTGAGCAGGCAGAAAGCGAGAGCCCCGAACATCAGCTGAAACAGTAGGTCCGAACGTCCAATTAACCTATCGTACGTTCGTTTGGCTTAAGCTGTAGTCTCTTCAAATCGGATGAGAGGCTATAAGACGTGCTTACCCTGCGGCATGCCTGGTCAGGTCCCGTTGAGCTGGTGGATGCCAGCGGTACGGGTCACCGATTCGCCAAGCACAGCCATGATGAGTGTGTAATTGGCGTTAATTTGGAAGGCGAGGAGCACATCTGGCTGGATGGCAGGATATTCAATGCCGGCAAGGGATCCATCACTCTGTATAACCCCGGCCAAATACAAGGCGGCGGGGCCCATGAGGGAGCCTTCTGGCGCTACGTAGGGCTTTATGTATCGGCGGACTGGCTGGCCCAAAGCCTTGGGGTCAATCAAGTTGAGTTCGAGCGTCCTTTGCTTTATCAGCCAGCCATTGCAAACCGCTTTGCCTGCGTGGTGCAAATGGCGTTACGAGGCAGCTCCATGAGCAACCCACACGTTCATCAGGCGTTGGTCCTGTTACTCGCAGAGATCACGGAGCTGAGTGGTGTTGCACTGACCACGCATTCAGCCGAGCCAGAGGTGGTTCTTCGTATTCAGGAGTGTCTTGCCGACTCCTTGGCGCAAATGCCTACTTTGGACGAACTAGCCCTTTTGACCCAGCGATCCAAGTATCAATTGCTGAGGACATTTCAAAAGGAAACGGGGTTGAGCCCACATCAATGGGCCATGCAGCTGAGAACGCGGCGAGCACGGGGACTGCTGCGGCAGGGTATGCCCGCCACGGATGTTGCTTATACGCTTGGCTTTGCTGATCAGAGCCACTTGAGTCGCCACTTTCGTTCGGCTTATGGAATACCGCCTGGCCAATATCAACGCCTCTACAGGTCCTGCAATCCTGTTCAAGATTATTGAGCAGGGGCAACCCATACTGATCGCCCTTTCTTTCCGAGACGCCTGATATGCTGACAATCTTCTTATCGGCCTTTTTGTTTGGCGCTGCGTTCTGCCTTTCGCCTGGACCTGTCCTGGCTGAAACGTTGCGTCGTGGCTTGTCCAATGGTTTCAGGCCGGCCCTAATGGTTCAGGTAGGATCTTTGCTGGGCGACGCCGTGTGGGCTGTATTAGGGTTGGTAGGGCTGTCAGTCCTGCTGGGCCATGAGCCGATTCGCATACCCCTAACGCTACTCTGTGCGGTTTATCTGGCCTGGCTAGGCGTTCAGAGTCTCAAGGATGCGTGGCGCCTGCCGGTCGGTACAGGTGAATCAGGTCAACCGCAGCAGGGCGCCTTGATGGCGGGTGCTGCCATCTCGTTGACTAATCCAAAAAATATTGTGTATTGGGGTGCGTTGGGAAGCGCCTTGTCGGGTATAACAGGCGACACTCCCAGTATTGCAAACACAGCGATGTTCTTTAGCGGAGTCATGAGTGCCTCCATTTTGTGCTGCTTTCTGACGGCAGCGCTTGTTGAGGGATTCCGGCGTGCCAGCTCGCCAAACTGGCATAGAGCCAGCCATGCCCTGTGCGGAATCCTGTTGCTCATCATGGCTGGGCTCGCTCTGAATGGTCTCTGAGTGCGATCTTATACATGCGCTATAAAAGACAGGTAACCGTTTTGATAAAGGTAACGGCCAATCATTACAAAGCAGATGGCTACGATGAGAGGCCTGATCAGTCGGGCACCGCCACCGATAACGGCCAGTGAGCCCAGATAGGCACCCGCAAGCTGTCCGATCGCCATGATGCCACCTACCAGCCAAAGTACCTTGCCGCCCACGATGAAGATTGCAAGGGATGCAAGGTTGCTCGCCAGGTTAAGGGACTTGGCAGTTGCCGTAGCGGTAATAAGGTCGCGGCCCCGCAAGGCTACCTCGCTAAGTGAAAAGAATGAGCCCGTGCCAGGGCCGAAAAAACCGTCGTAAAACCCGATAAGGGGGACAACCAGGAGACGGTGCAGCCGCTCCCCCATGCGCGGCTTGCGCTCAACAGTACCTGCGCTTGGCGCAAGCAGAAAGTACAACGCAATACCACCCAATATGAAAGGCACCAGGACTTCAAGAGCGGAGGCATCTACACGCTGGATAACCACGGCGCCCACGGCTGCACCAATAAAGGAAGTCAAGAAGGGCTTTTTGACATCTGCCCAGGCGATCTTGCGTTTACGAAGCAGGGTCAATGTGGCGATTAGCGCCCCAAAGGTGCTCTGGAGTTTATTGGTTGCAATGGCTTGTACCGGTGGGATCTGAGCCAGCATCAAGGTAGGCACGGTAATCAGCCCGCCGCCACCTGCCAGCGTATCGATAAAGCCTGCCGCAAAGGCAACCAGCCCGAGTAACAGCAGAAAGGTGGGATCTAATACTATATCCATTTCAACATCCTTTGATGACGCGAGACGGATACGATAGAGCAATGCCGGGTTTTGTGTTGCAATGTGGTATTGCAGAAATCGCAACAAGGAAGGCGGTATGTCACTGGCTCAGTTATGGGAGCTACAAGCCTTTTGCGCAGTAGTGGATCGCCATAGTTTCGTGAGTGCGGCGCGCCTGCTGGGACGCTCTCCCAGTACAGTGACGCGGGCCATACAGAGCCTTGAGGCACAGCTGGGGCATGAGCTTTTGCAGCGCTCACAAAAGCAGGTCCGATTGACCGAGGCGGGGGAGGCGTATTATGGCTACGCCAGGCAGATGCTGTCGCTGCAGGCCGAGGCAGAGGAATCACTCTCGGTACAGGGTACGTTGGCGCAAGGGTGGATTCGCTGCTCCGCCCCTGAAAGCCTGATGATGGATTTCTTGCCCAGCGTCATGGCGGAGTTTGGGCGGCGGAACCCCCAGATCAGCATTGATATACAGGTAAGCGATGCGGCGCATGATCCCATTGCAGACAAACTGGATTTTGCTATTCGTGGTGGCTTTGCCTACCCTAGCGAGCTGATCGGCGCGCCATTGTGGAGCTATCGGCGTTACCTCTATGCAAGTCCGGCGTATCTCGCCATACGTGGCGTGCCTGAAGCGCCCGAGGCGCTTGTCGAGCATGACCTGCTGATGCATACCTCCCCAAGAATTCTCAAGGATTGGTATTTCAGGCAGGGCGATGCTCAGGTCCGTTACAAGGCCCAGCCCCGTTACCGTCTCAGTTCAGGCGTAGCGTTATATAACGCTGCTGTCCAAGGTCTTGGTATCTGCCGGCTGGCAGACTGGTTTGCAGAACCGGCGGTGCAGGCGGGACGTTTAGTCCGGGTATGCAGCCATTATCGACTGACCTCCTCAACCGGGCATGACCCACAGATACATGCCGTTTATGCCAGTACCCAGCTGCCCCAGCGGGTACGCGCATTTCTGGAGGCAATCAAAAGCGCCGCGCGTGAACGTTACGCCTGAAGCGGTTGAGTCGTTGGTGCGACAGGCCCAATCATCCTGCAGAGGTACAGATGCTTGTAACCGTTTATGGTGTCGTCTTGTTCGCGGCGGCCTTGCATGCCATCTGGAATGCAATCGTCAAAAGTGGAAGCGACAAGATCCTTATCACTGCAGTGATTACCGCTGCAGCGGCGTTGATAGCAGCCTTGATCCTGCCATTTGCCCCTCCGCCGGCAGCGCCTAGCTGGGGTTTCATTGGAGCATCTGCTGTACTGCAGGTGGTGTATTACAACCTGGTGGCACAGACTTATCGCGTCGCTGAAATGAACCTGGCATACCCGTTGATGCGGGGAACGGCGCCGCTGCTGGTAGCGGTCATCAGCACGGTGGGATTAGGCGCGCATCTGAGCACGACGGCCTGGGTGGGTATCGGCACGCTTTGTCTGGGTATATTATTGATGGCGCGCCAACGTGCATCCAGGCGCGGGGCAGGGATTGGTCTGGCGCTACTTAATGCCCTGGTTATTGCTACTTATACGTTGGTAGACGGGGCGGGCGTCAGAGTATCGGGCGCACCGCTGGCCTATACCTTATGGATTTTTCTTCTGACAGGCGCGGTCATGACGGTCTGGATGCTTTGGCGCAATTCCCATGCCTTCGTATCATTTTTCCGCATTCAATGGCTGGTGGGACTGGTAGGGGGAGCTGGAACATTGGCGTCTTATGGCTTGGCGCTTTGGGCGATGACCCTGGCGCCTGTGGCCGTTATCGCTGCCTTGCGAGAGACCTCGATTATATTTGCGGCGCTCATCTCCGTGCTTGTTCTGAAAGAGCGCATGAGTCGGGGTCGAATTGCGGCGGTATGTGTCATGGCTATCGGGGCAATGATTCTGCGTCTGGCTTGACTAGTCAGGTGGCAAGCCAGATGCCAGCAAGTCTCGCCGATATTTGACGAAGCCGCGCTTGCTGTCACCCTTGAAGCCTGCCCGCTCGAAGAAGGCGTGGGCCTGAGTCCGGTGGGCTGAACTCAATAACATGATCTTGGAGCAGTCCTTGTCGATACAGCGTTGCTCGATGGCCCTGATCAGCTGCCTGCCGACGCCCGTTCCGCGTTGCGCCTCGTCAACGATTACATTCTCTACCACCGCAAACGGTTGAAAACCAAACATTGCATCCTTGCAGAAGATCAGCAACGCGCTGGCGATAACGGTGCCGCCATATTCGGCCACTAAAAGCTCATGGACAGGATCATGCTGAAGCTCCTCCAGACGAGCCGGAAGCACAGTAATGAACGCACTGTCCACAAGTTGGCTGTATAGCCGTTGGAGGTAGCCGGCATCGTCAGGTTGTGCACGTCGAACGGTTAACATGCGTGGACGATCTCTGTTGTGGTGCGTTGGCAGACTTTTATCTGTGGCTTTACCGAGGGATATCTCCGGTTGGCCGAAGCATCTTGTACATCGGTATACAGTCCAGCGTAAGACCACGAGGCGAGTGGTAGGTGGATACCTTTTCACCTACGAAACCACATTTTCGATAGAACGGCGCCGCGTTCAGGGTAGCGTCCAGGTGAAGGTAGTCCAGGTCTGCCTGAACGGCAAGCGTTTCGAGATGCTCCAGCATCTGGCGCGCAGCCCCTTGTCCCATGTAGTGGGGTAATACAAAGATTGCGTCGATCTTGCCGGATGTCAGGTCAACCATACCTGTTCCGATGATGCGCTCATCCGAGACCAGGACATGGAAATGGTCCTCGACATCATTTTCATAGCTTTGCGTAAAGGTGCCACTGGTCCAGATCCGGATCTGCTCGTCACTGTAGGACGATGGGCATTGATGACGAATGGCCTCACAGCGGACTGTCCAGGTGTCCGCCGTGTCTGCGCGGTTTGCCTTGCGAATGTGAAACACGTTATGACCCCTCTGATTGAGCAGCCGGACGGACTCATTCCCTGGCACCACGAGGCGCTATTTGCTGCGTGCAGAGAGGGTACATCCAGGAGGACGCACAGAGCCACAACAGCACACCTGCGCTGGCGACCAGAGCCAGTATTTTAAACGCTTCAGCATAGCCGTAACGGGCTGCGAAAAATCCGCCCAGGCTGGTACTCAAGGCAGCACCGATGCCCTGTACTGTCATGACGGCAGCAAGGCCGGTGTTGAATCGCCCGGAACCATCCAGAATGCGGGCTACCAACCCCGGTACGGCTACGCCCAGCAAGCCCGCACCAATACCGTCGAGCAACTGGACAGGGATCAGAACCCAGGGTGCCTGGATGAATGAGGCCAGCAGGCCGCGAAGAGGCAAGGCCAACAGTGCCAGTATAAACACGATGTAATAGCCCTTGGTTTGGGCCAATCTGGCCGCCAGCAGTGCCATGACGATCATGGTGGCCTGAGCCACGATTACCGTAGCCGCGGTATAGGCACTGGGGTCGCCAGCGGTGCCGCGCGCTACCATTGCCTGGCCCAGCAGCGGGAGCATTGCCGCATTGCCAAGGTGAAAGAGCAGCACTGTAACTGCCACGGTTAGAAGGGGGCGGTTGCGGAAAAGGGCTGACCAGGAAAGCTTTTGCGCATGATCCGGCGAGCCAGCGCGGGCTGCCTCGTGATCAATCTGGTCAGCCCGTATCCTGGCTAGCATATACAAGGCGGCTAATGTCAGAACGCCCATCAGGACGAATACAGCGCCCAGGCCAAACCAGTAGCCGAATACGCCAGCGCCGATTGCAGCAAAGGCATTACCACCATGGTTGAACGCTTCATTTCGACCTAGCTGATGGTCGAACCCTCGTGTTCCTACAAGGCCCAGGGTAAGTCCTGCAATGGCGGGTGGAATAGCGGCACCGGCGATACCGGCAACCATCTGCGCGATGCTGGTAAAGAGAAAAGTAGGTAGAAAATAATTGAGGGCGCAGGCCACAAGAATGCACAAGGCAGCCCATGCAACAATACCGCGCTTGGCCTGTAGTGCGTCCACCAGCATTCCCAGCGGTGTGGTCAGGAGCAAGCCGGCTAACCCGCCTAGTGTCATGACCAGTCCTATTCGGTCCGCGGTCCAGCCCTGTTGCTGAAGAAAGATTCCAAGAAATGGGCCAAGCCCGTCACGAACATCCGCAAGAAAGAAGTTCAGGCCGTTCAAGAACGCAGTGGGCGCCATGTGGATGCATGCCTCTTATGTCCATTAGATAACGACTACTCATCCTGATTTAAAACATTTTGCAACCTTTAAGGAAGAATTAAGCCAGCCTCGTTAGCGTGATCACATCAAAAGCTGCATTGAGGATGCATCACATGAGATCACCTATATCTATCTGGACAACCTGGGTTCTGGCTTTTTCTGACGACACGCGGAAGACCCGGCAGCAGCTGCGTTAACGCCGTTCTGAACGATATACAGCCACTGATCTCCAGACTGTCACCAAGGGAGTCGTTTCATGATTGCTCGGATTTCGAGAACGCTGACCTGGATGCACAAGGTTTTTTCCTACGTCGGCTGGCCGCTGTTCTGGTTGTTTATCTGGGATGTCATCGTTACGGCCGATTCGATGTTGCTGATGAATAATCGGCTAAACCTGCCTCTTATGCCGCTGACGCTGCTCTGTTCAGCACTGGTCGTCCTGATCAGCTTTCGCAATACAAGCGCCTATAACCGGTGGTGGGAAGCGCGTACCTTATGGGGTGCCATGGTAAACAGTTCACGGAGTTTTGGTCGCCAGGTACTGACCTTGATTGATGATCAAGACGACAGGCGTAATCCAATCAAAGCGCTGCTGTTTCGCCGTCACGTGGCCTACCTCAAGGCGCTCTCCGCTCACCTCAAAGGCCAAGCTTGCCCAGCGGATGTCGCGACGCTACTACCTGCCGATGAGTTTGCCCGCCGACATGACACCAATAACTTTCCCAACGATATCCTGAACGCCTCCGCAGCGATTGTGGCGCAGGAGTACCAGGCGGGTAGGTTGGACAGCATACGTCTGGCCCGTATGGAATCTACCCTCGTGGAAATTTCGAACCATCAGGGTGGAATGGAGCGTATTGCCAACACGCCATTGCCCTTTCCCTATGTGTATTTCCCGCGGCTGTTCATTTCGCTGTTCTGCCTGATCGTTCCGGTTGGCCTAGTGTCGTCTATGGGGTGGTATACGCCACTGGTTTCTACCGTCGTAGGCTTCATGCTGCTGGCGATCGAGCGGATCGGGACCGATCTGCAAACCCCGTTTGCCAATAGCCAGCACCAGATCCAGATGAACTCGCTGTGCAGCAATATCGAAAAGAACCTGGCCTCCATGTTCAAAGAGCCTTCGCGGCTGGAGTTCGGCTTTATGCCGCGGCGACTCAGCTATCAACCTAGCGCCACCGTTGCGTAGTCGCCAACAGCCCGCCGTGGTCCCTTGGGCGGCACAGTCACCTATCGAGATGCATGTTCTGTTCGAAAGTCTCAAATAGCCATGCATCTCAAAGGTTCCGTAACAGGAATTAATACCAGAAGGCTCAAAAGCGGTTCGTTTACATCCTTTGGATCGATTTTATATTTAGCCTTTTCCTTGAAGAATCGACCGGCGTCTTGGTGATGCACTCGCAGGTGGAAGCCATGCACAAGGTTCATCTACCGCAGGGCAATACCGCGTTACGGATAGCCAGGAACACGCCATTCTTCAGCACGCCAACCGGTGCTGATCTGGTCGATTAACCGGGTCGCCAGGTAGCGACCCCTACGGATACAAGGAAAGGAAATCGTATGTCCCGCTTGAAACCACTCGCTGCTGCCATCCTGCTGGCCTTCGCCATGCCCTCATGGGCTGAAATGAATACTGCCGACGTTATGCAGGACGGAGAAAACAACACGGCAACCCTTGAGCAGGCTGGTACCGCTATCAATAGCCAGGCCTCTATCAGTCAGCTGGGAAGCAGTCATATCGGGGTTATCCAACAGCAACAGGTCAATAACGGTCAGGTATCAATTACTCAGGAGGGTTCTGCCAACGAAGGGCAGATCTACCAGGGGGGCGGCGGCCAAGATAACAGTGTGGCGCTTGAGCAGCGGGGCGATTCGAACCTGGCTACCCTGAATCAGGGTAGCGGAATAGCGCAAGTCGCTGATTTGCGAGCCACCCAGGAAGGAACAGGCAATACTATGCACGTAACCCAAAACGGGTTTGATACGGTGCTCGGTGTTACTTCTCGTGGCAATAACAACTGGGTCGAAGCTGTGCAGTACGGCGGCACCACATCAGGCAGTGTTACGCAGGAAGGCGATAACAATACGGCTTACTTCAGACAGTCAGGCGGTGGTGGTGCTGGCATTAGCCAATATGGCAATGGCAACAGCGCTTCGCTGGAACAGTCCACGCGTGAGTTCGCCAACGGTGGGATATCTCAGTCGGGTGATAACAATTTTGCCTCTGTCAGACAGAGCAATATGTTTGGCGGCCTGGGTGTCTCACAAGAAGGCTCGAATAACGAGCTTTATGTCGTGCAAGGGACACGAGGCTCCAACCTTTCTGGCTCCACTGTTGGCAATGATAACGACGTTGAAATCAACCAGTACAGTGACACCAGCACTATCAACTACAGCCAAACCGGGGATCTGAATATCGCCCAGATCGATCAGGTGGGATATCAGACACAAAACTCAGTGTCGCTTACCCAGAACGGCATCGCCAACCAGGCGCTGATTACTCAGGGTGGCGATACCTTCTATGGCAACACTGCAGGCATTATGCAAACAGGTACGGCGAACCGCGCAACAATTACCCAGCAGTAACGTTTAACCATGAAAATAAACGCCGCGCTGAACGTCTCTTGACGGCAGCGCGGTGTTTATCATGGACTTACTGCTTTTGAATGAAGCCCTGGATGATATCCAGTGACACGTCGTTCACACCTTGCATGCCCTTCACCTTGCTCAGGGCTGTCTGAGCAGCGTCTACCGAACTGTAACGGATGACGCCCATGCCTGCCGCCGAAGAGGCTTGAACCATCGTACCGCCAGTAGCTTTTGCAACCTGATCAATAACAGCCGCATCCTTTACAAATACCTTCAGGCGCGGAGGCACGAGCACGGCTTGCCCGGAGGTCAGGTTCACTGCGACGCCCATCTCGCTCGGACCTGAGGCAGTGCTGGCTGCCGTTTCGGATTGCGATTTGAGCTGAGCCTGATTACCCTGCGCCAGCCTGATCGCATAAGGCCCTATCTGTCCCACCACATTGCTGTCTGCCTGTAGCGTCTGCTGGCGGCTCTGGCTTTGCGTGGTTGACGGCGTTTGAGCAGAGGCAGTGGAGTCGATACGCTGAACCGTTGCGTTGGGCACGAGGCGAAACGGGGTGTTTCCGACATTGAAGCTGGCCCCGGTTGCCGCCTGCTGAAGACGAGCCGCGTCTGTGGTCTGCGCCTGTACCAGAGGTGTTGCAGCCAGGGTAACGGTTAAGAAGAATAAAGTGGCTATTTTCATGATCAGTGCCCCACCACGCGAAGTTTTAAGTCTTGCAGCTTGGCGGCATTACCCCCCGCATCAACCACATCCGTTAACGAAAGCGTCCAGTCACCCGTCGCCGGCTCATCCAGAAACGCGTTGCTCGCCGCCAGTGAAACGGTGAACCCGGTCCCGGACGTAACATCCGATAGCGTCGAGAAAGGCGTCATGACATAGCTTTTAGTACCGCTTGGCGAGGTTAGAACGGCCTTCAGGTTTGATGGCTTCATATGACTGGTCTGGAAGCTGAGCTGTACTGCCTCAACCTTGATGCTCTGATTGATCCGCACGCGCAATGTTGCCGGAGCATTCACACCGCCAATCGGGCTGGCAGGATCACTGGAGGCTTTCCACTGCGTATCTTTCATCGCCGGCAGTAGCTTGAAGCTCATGGCTTTATTGACGGCCGCGGTTGCATCCACCAATCCAAACCCATACCAGTTGCTGAAGTGATGGCCTGCCGCGTTGGTGACCCATCCCGGCTCGATCACTGTTCCGCCGTAGCTCACTACCGGCTGATAAGGATCAAGCGGCCGCGCGGTGCTGGCCAGGATATATTTCACGTCGCGCTGAGTCAGCTTGGGATTAGCGCCCAACATCAGGCTAACCACACCCGACACCGTGGGCGCGGCAGAAGAGGTGCCGTTCATGCGTCCCCAGTAATTGCAGGAGTTATCGATAGGCGATTGACTGCCTTCCAAGGCATTGGAAACAGTATTCGCGGTATTGGCTCCTCGGGAACAGCCCATCAGATCAGTGGTTACGATGGCAGGGGAATAGTAGGTCGGCCTGATCGCTTCCCGTACATTGGTTAGGTCCGGGTTATAGGCCCTCTGATTGCCAAATTCGCCACCAAAACCTGAAATCCACACCGACGATCCGGCTGTGGAGTAAGACGAGCGTAATCCTCGAGCATTCACGGCGGCGGCGGTAATAATCGTGATCAGGTTGTTGTTGGGATCAACCGTTGAAGACGCGCAAGTCACATTTAGCTCGGCTGCCTTTTCAGAACAGATATTGACTCGGCCAAACGCAGTATAGGTAAAGAACTCCTTGAAGGAGTTGCCTGCCGACTTGACATAAATTCCGCCCTTGCCATTACGCGTGGACTGCATCAAACGTTCCCAGGCGGCCTGCTCGCTGGTTGAGAATGCAGGATAGTAAGGTGTACTGCTGCCCCAACTGTTATTGAAAACGGCCACATCCTTGGATTCGTTGCCGCTGCCCCAGGCGTACAGAATGTTTGCATCCTGGCTCGCCGGGTCTGCGTCGCTGGCTAGGAAGTTAAAGCCCTTCAGCTTTGCCTCGGGTGCGATGCCTCGCCCTCCTTTTCCGTTCCATCCCATTTCGGCAACGATGCCTGCCACCGAGGTGCCGTGTTCATCGGTATCGACACTCGGCGTTGGATCGTTTGATCCGTTTACGAAGTTCTTCGAGCCATTTGGCACGACGTTACCTGACAGGTCTTCATGACGTATTTCCAAGCCATCATCCACCACCCCGACAATGACGTTCTTCCCTCGTATACCCAGCTCATGCAATACACCCATCCGCAGATCCACGCCGGCAAGTGGCGTGACATCACCGATTACCTTTTGCCCTCTATTGCGTAAATGCCACTGGTAAATGAACAGTGGGTCGCTGCCATTCTGAACATTTTGTGCGGCTTGTGACGATGCAGTGTCTTCGGCAGCGTATGCAATACCGCAGACTCCCCCTGCAAAAAGCGAAACTAATAAAAAAACAGGTTGTTTGGATGAGAGCATTATTCCGGTCCTTCGCTTTATCTAGAGATTTAGCCAGGCAGGATTAACGATACGCCCAGATTCGTTTTTCCTGATACGAATATAGAATTAATGTCTCGTTTTTTAAATCAGGTGTATTGACTGTTTGTTTGAGGTGTTTCTTTAAATGCTATTCTTGTGATATTGAATTGAGATTCAAAATGAAAAGTTGTGATGGCATGAGTGCAGGTATTTTATTCATAAACTGTTGATAAATAATGAATTTATGATTTTATAACCTCTCTTGTATGAATGGATCAATATAACGTATGGCTAAAAAATCCGATAAACGGCATTAATTCCTTTCAATATTTTTTGACTTGGTTTGGATAATATCCAGATGACTGAGTGGTCACTTAATGGAAAAAAATAAATTGAAAGGACGCCAAACAAGGCAGAGTGTAATGTTCGTTATGAAAGATAGGCTTGTAGGGATAGAAGAAATGAAGCGTTATGAATAGATAAGTTTATGCTGTCATAACTGATTTATGTTCTTGCTCAATTAAGTAGTAAACAGTAGGCGTATTAAAACTAATTTCTTTTAGCGCCTGTCTGCAGTGCAGAGGCCTTATGGCCAGAGTGCTTTTGGGTTATTCCCTCAAGGACTCGGCAGGCAAGTGATTGCTTGACACATGCTTCTGGCACCCGGTGTCGACCTAAGGAAGGTCTGAAAAAGAC
>NZ_DEYV01000017.1:0-25751 GCF_002364655.1 Pseudomonas sp. UBA3149 | reverse complement strand
TGCGGTAAGCATCGTCAAGGCGGGTGCGAAGATCGCAGGTTACGATGCCGGTCCGGTACGCGCGCCGCTAACCGACCTCAAGCCTGACGAGTACGAGCGTCTGGCTGCGCTGATGGACAAACTCGGTCCGCAGTAAGGCTCTGTGAGTGGGCTGGCCTCTCAGGCTGGCCCACCAGCTAATAAACCTGCAAGACTGGCCGCCTGCCTGGCCATTTCCATAACCCATTTCAAATGCTTCTCTGACACGACAATTCTAAAAAGGAGAATTCATGACTGCCTCAAGCGCTTCCCAGACCCATGCTTCTGGGCAAGACACGGTTCACCTTACGCTTGATGACGTACGGGCACTGGCGACGCGTGTGCTCCAACACTATGGCTTTACCGCACCTCATGTCCGCTACGTTACCGAAACGTTAGTGGCTGGCGAGCGCGATGGATGTACATCCCATGGTCTGTATCGGCTGTTGTCCTGCATCAATACCTTCAAGGCAGGCAAGGTCTCTCCGGATGCCGAGCCAGAACTGCATGACATGGCGCCCGCTCTGGTACGCATCGATGCCAAGGGTGGCTTTTCGCAAGTCGCTTACCAGATGGCACTGCCACATCTGATCCAGAAAGCCAAGACACTGGGTATTGCTGCATTGGGCATCAACCATTGCGCTCATTTCTCAGCCCTATGGGCAGACATCGAACCGCTTACGGATGCCGGTCTGGTTGCCTTGGCCTGTACGCCCAGCCATGCCTGGGTGATGCCTGCCGGTGGGAGCAAACCACTTTTCGGAACCAACCCTTTTGCCTTTGGCTGGCCTCGTCCAGACGAGCCGGCATTTATCTTTGATTTTGCGACCAGCATGGTGGCGCGGGGTGAAATTGAGCTGCATCGCCGCGCTGGCAAGCCTATTCCTGAAGGCTGGGGCGTAGACGCCGAAGGCAGACCTTGTACCGATCCGGCCACCGTGCTCGACAAGGGCGCCATGCTGACGTTCGGAGGGCATAAAGGCTCAGCCCTGGCGGCGATGGTGGAGCTGATAGCTGGCCCTTTGATCGCCGACATGACCAGCGCCGAGTCGCTGGCATTTGATAACGGCGCACGGGTTACTTCCATGGGAGGCGAGCTGATTATTGCTATCGATCCGCAACGCTTCCTGGGTGAGCAGGCTGAGACCGAGCTTGCCCGTGCCGAAAAGCTGTTCGAGTCCATGGTAGCCCAGGGCGCGCGTCTACCTTCGCAGAGGCGTTATCAGGCTCGTGAAAAAAGCCTGCGTGAAGGGGTCTGGATACCCAAGGCACTCTACAACGATATCCAGGCGCTGCTAAGCGCTTGATCCGGCAGGAGGAGCACGCCTGATGCTCCTCCTGACCTGCCTACCGGTGATATTGCCCGGCCTGTTCAGGCTGAAAGGGGATATCCATGATCCTGACCTTGAGCATTCCTTTGCCTGGGGTGGGCCACTCAATGTAGTCCCCGATGGACAGCCCCAGCAGCGCACTGCCTACCGGGGCGAGGATAGAAACCTGCCCCGAATCGCCTGCAAGATCCTTGGGATACACCAATGTCTTGCAGAATTCCTCACCAGTTGCGTCCATGCGAAAGCGCACGGTTGAGTTCATGGTGACGACCGTAGGCGGTATCTCATGCGGATCGACAATATCAGCTCGACCAAGCTCCTCCTGTAAGGCGGTTTGCATGGAGTGTTCGCTGGCCGGCAGGGACTCGAGCAAATCTTCTATCCGCTCAAGGTCCAGTGAGGACACGACAATATCCGGTTTCATGGTCATAAAGGCTCTTGTTGAAAGTGTGCATCCTGTTGTGAATGCTGGGGAAGTAACGTCTTGCACGGAGTCGAGTATGGACCGCTTATCCGCTTTCAACTACCTGAAACCATTAACGCCTGTTTCTGTAGGCAGTGCGATCCCTTGCAGGGAGGAGGCGTGCTGAACAGGCTTTGCGGTTTACAAGCGCTTGTTGAACGCATGGCCTGATCAAGTATCAGATGACAAACACGCAGAGGTGATTTATGAGCAACCCGGGAAATATGCCTGATCAAGGCCAGACGCCTGACGAATACGATGAATATGGTGACGTTCCTGATACCCAAGACACGCCTAACATGGATGAAAGACCAGACGTGGACGACAGTCCGTTAGGGTGATACTGGGTCAGCAAGACCTGAATAGCCGTCAGGGGCGGTTGCATCAGTGAGGCAAAAACGCACGAAAGCTAAGGCAGATACTCCACCAGAGTATGGTCAAGGCCTGCCAGCTCCTCATTAATGAGGGCACCGATGATTGCCCAGTCACCCTCTGCAAGCCCGGCGCCAATGCGAGGGTAGCCGATACGGCATCCCGAGAACCCTTGCCGAATCGCCCTCACGACTGCGCGGATAGCCTCATAATCTGCCTTGACGCCCTTTCCGCGCCAGAGAAACTGAGTGTAAGCATTCACTACTGTAAGCTCGAGGTTGCCCCGCTTAATTCGGGCGCATGAGTAAGTGCCCGTTTTTCCCGTACTCCTTTCGAAGCTAGGCAATCAGCTTCATAGGCTTCAGGAAATACCTATTTTATAGACTTAGCGATTCCTACACCCATTTGGCACTGTAATTACATCCATGGACGATAACGTTGGACTGGCCCGCTAGAGCAAGTTTGACCAAGTCTCCTTTTATTACCGGCATGATTCATAGGCCTCCCAAATAAGATTAGTGTAACTGATTGTATGTAAACGCATAAAACAGCCAGCAAGCTGAAGAGAGCCTGTACACTATTACCTATTCAAAGACCTTGTTTTTGACAAGCGAGCACACGAAAGCAATTTTTGACCCCTGCACATTTAGGCCGTGGCAAGGTTCTTGCGTCTTATAAGGTAACGACAGAAAATTGTTATCTAGACTCAGCCAAAATGACTGGCTGGTCAGAATCTGTTTATTAAGCAAATAAAATCTTCTGCTAAATGATATTTAGCACTAAGCTTCTTCGCTAGCTAAATTGCCAAGCGGTAGAGGCAATTAGCCATCTTGGATGGGATTTCAAATTCAAGCTCGTCACGTCAGCTGCTGGTTGTTCTAGAGGACATCTACACATGAACGAATTGTCATTGGCAGGCACACAAATTGAACACTTTCATGTCTGCGCTTTTTTCGATAGTCGTGAGCAGGAGTACGATGTCCTGGCTCCTTTTTTTAAGGAGGGGATTGATCAGGGCGAGAAGAATATACATATCGTAAATCCTGCCAAGATGGATGACCATCGGGTACGCCTTAACAAGGCGGGAATCGATACTCATGCCTGTGAGGCCTGTGGGCAACTTGAGGTTCAATCGTGGCAGGGTGCCTATCTTGATGAAGCCGGCACCTTTAATAAGGACCGCATGCTCAATACGCTGGAAAGTGCCTGCAAAGCCGCGCGGGAAGCTGGATTTCCACGCGTGCGTATCATGGGCAATATGGACTGGGTCTTTAATGATGTGCCTGGTGCTAAAGACATTCTGGCGTACGAGGCCGAAGTAAATGAAGTGCTTTCCCAGAACCGCCAACCAGCCGTATGCGTATATGACATTGCAAAAATGTCCGGCTCCATGATGATGGATCTCTTACGTACCCATCCGTTGACGCTTATCAATGGTGTAGTACAGGAAAATCCCTTCTATACCCCAGCATCAGAAATGCTGGCTGAGCTTGCCAAGCGTCAGGTCAAGGAAGACGCCTCGACCACCTGATATGTTATTTTCCTCCTTTCATTTCGCCTTTTTGGAAGACAATGAACCGTTACCCTGAATTATTACCGGTTCCCTCCCAGGAAGGCGATTCCTCAGAACGTGGTATCCGAGACCTGATGGGTCTTCTCGCCTTACCCGCCTTGTGGGCAGGGCGAGAGGGTGAGACGGTTCTTCGCCTCATGATCGAGGCCGCCGAACGTATCGTTCCCCTTCGCTTTAGCTATGCCCAGGCGCTGTTGGCTGATAATCCATCTTTCAAAGGCCTTTTGCGAGTCGAGGGGCGTTATTGCCAGGGCGAAGAGTTATCTCGCTGGGAAGTTACAGCCGAAGCCTGGAAAAACACGCGTGTTCCTGACGGGCGAGCCTATGAGTCAGATACTCCATTGGGGTCCATGTACATTGTTCACTTAAGCATGGGCTATGGAACGTATGGTGGAAAAATCTGGTTTGGTTCTTCTGCGCCAGGTTTTCCAAGCATCAACCAATTAGCTCTTTTGCGAGCTGCTGCTTCATTGGCTGCTACAGGATTACAAGCCGCAAGGGCAGATTTTGAGCGTGAGCAGGCCAGTCGAGCCAAAGATGAATTTCTAGCGATGCTGGGGCATGAGTTGCGTAATCCCCTGGCACCTATTGTCATGGCGCTTGGATTGATCAAAAGAAGGCATCAGGGCCTGTTTCCGCGAGAGCTGCAGATCATCGAGCGGCAGGCTGATCATTTGTCGCGTCTGGTGGATGACCTGCTCGATATTACGCGTATCACTCGTGGAAAAATTGAAATCAATAAAGAGCCTACAAGCATAACAGGAGTAGTGCTCCAAGCCCTTGAGAATACAAGTGCGCTTGTTGGTGACCGGCGTCAGCAGATCACTCATATATTTCCCGATGAAGAAGTCTGGGTGTCAGGGGACTCCGTCCGCCTGACCCAGGTCTTTACCAATCTACTGACCAATGCAGCCAAGTACACTCATGTTGGGGGCCAGATAGAGGTCGAGGTAAAGGCCGACGGCAAACAGGTTTCTATTCTGGTCAAAGATAATGGCTCTGGTATCAGCCCTCAGTTATTACCCCGTATTTTCAATATTTTCGAGCAGGGTGCGGTTACCATAGATCGGGCGAAAGGCGGATTGGGTATTGGTCTGGCCTTGGTCAAGAGTTTCATAAGCCTGCACGGAGGAACGGTAGCGGCTAGCAGCGGCGGTGTTGGCTGCGGTTCTACTTTTACGGTTACGTTGCCACGGCTTTTGTTGGCGATCAGCGAACCAATGCAGGTCCCTGAGGAAGATAGCAATACGGTAGTAAAACCGGCTCGGATCCTGATTGTTGATGACAACCTTGATGCGCTTGAAAGTACCCAGGCTGTCTTGCGTCAACAGGGACATACCGTCCAGGCAAGCAGTAATCCATTCGATGTATTGGATATAGTCCGTGAGTTCAAGCCCGAGGTTGCGGTGCTCGACATAGGGCTGCCCGACCTGGATGGTTTTCAGTTGGCCTCTATGCTCCGTGAGCATTTTCCTCCATCAGCGCTAGGATTGATAGCTTTGACCGGTTATGGGCAAGTTAAAGACCGGGAGCGTTCCAAAGCGGCAGGTTTTGATGTGCATCTGGTTAAGCCGGCTTCACTCCATGACCTGACAGCCGCTATTACACGTCTTTCATCAAAATAGATATTCTTTCCTGGTTTATAGCCTGCCTATGCGAGCGCAGGTTTAAACAGGATGAAAAGCCGGGTTATTGAAGAATAAGCCTTGAGCCATGAAGCGGGTAAATAACGACTTATTTCATGTCTGGCTTTAAGCCAAGGCCTAGTACTTTCCATATCCAACCTATCCGAACACCTGCGAGTCACGTTCAGACGCAACTCTTCTGGATACTCTCAAGCATGAACCTGCCGTAGCCGTACCGTCCTATCCTTATAGGATCCACAGTTATCGGTATGGGATTCTAATGAAGCCTGTCCGATTCGCTTTGACCGGCCTATGGGGTAAATGGGTGCTGTTGATAAACAAGGGCTAGGTTTACCTGAGTTTGCGCATCTTGAGGGCATCCGGTTATGACGAAGTCATGTTCGATTTGCCGGGACGGAACAGAAACGGGAGTTTACCAGCAGAAGTAGGGCAGCCCATGCCCAGCACCCGCTAGGAATAATTTGCTGGTGTGAGGAGCATTCCGCGCTACCCAAAGGCGGCTGAAAAGCTGGAGCACCAGCCCGTTGCACCAGAGTGTTCATATTGGCAAATAAACAATCTGACCTATTAGGGCCTATACGGATAGCGCGTAGTGCTATGCCGGGCCCCTAGGTTTACAGTGATTGCCAACGCTGAAACCATAGGTGATTAAGATTGTTGACACTTTTCTGTTTTTGGGCCTAATGTCTGACGCAAAGGTCGCTAAAAAAATAAATGTGTCGACAGTATGAATCAACTAAGCGAAATACCTTCTGCCAATACGCCTGAAAGCGAGACGCTTTCGGAGCATGTCTTTCGCCATATCCAGGCGGCCATCATTAAGGGTGAAATTAAACCGGGCAGCAAAATTTCAGAGCCTGAGTTGGCGCGTACCTATGGGATCAGTCGAGGTCCATTGCGTGAGGCTATTCATCGTCTGGAAGGGCAAAAGCTGGTCGTACGCGTGCCCCACGTGGGCGCTCGTGTTGTCTCGCTGGGCCTTGAGGAGCTGGTTGAGCTCTATCAAATCCGTGAATCGCTTGAAGGAATGGCGTGCCGACTGGCAGCCGAACGCATGACCGACGCAGAGATTCTCGAACTGCGGCAGGTGCTAGAAACCCATGAGCACGACGCCTCGTTTCAAGCTGGGGTGGGGTACTACCAGCAGGAAGGCGACCATGATTTTCATTACCGCATCATTCAGGGCAGCCGAAACCGCACACTGACCCGCATGCTGTGCGATGAGCTGTATCAGCTGGTACGCATGTACCGGATCCAGTTTTCCGCCACACCCCACCGGCCGCGCCAGGCCTTTGCCGAGCACCATCGTATTCTCGACGCCATCGCTGACCGTGACGGTGAGCTGGCCGAACTCTTGATGAAGCGCCACATTGCTGCGTCACGGCGCAATATCGAGCGCCAACTTGATACTCAGCACCAACCCGAGCATGCCGTGGTAAGCGCGGCGTCTGCCAACAAAAATAGAGGTGAATCATGAGTCAGGGTCTTTCCATGCGTCCCGGCCAGCGTTTTCGAGAGGCTGTTGCGGTCGAACATCCGCTCCAGGTAGTTGGCACTATCAATGCCAATCATGCCTTGCTAGCCCAGCGCGCCGGCTTCAAGGCCATTTACCTGTCCGGTGGTGGCGTTGCAGCCGGTTCATTGGGACTACCGGATTTGGGTATTTCAAACCTGGATGATGTCTTGACTGATGTGCGCCGGATTACCGATGTGTGCGACTTGCCATTGCTGGTTGACGTAGACACCGGGTTTGGCTCGTCAGCGTTCAATGTGGCCCGCACGGTCAAATCAATGATCAAGTTTGGCGCGGCGGCCCTGCATATCGAGGATCAGGTGGGGGCCAAGCGCTGCGGTCATCGACCCAACAAGGAGATCGTCTCGCAGCAGGAAATGGTAGATCGCATCAAAGCGGCCGTGGATGCCCGGACTGATGACAGCTTTGTGATCATGGCGCGAACCGATGCATTGGCGGTTGAAGGCTTACAGTCGGCTATCGATCGAGCCTGCGCCTGTGTAGAGGCGGGCGCGGACATGATCTTCCCAGAAGCCATGACCGAGCTTGAGATGTACAGGGAGTTCGCTGGCGCGGTGAAGGTACCGGTACTGGCAAATATTACCGAGTTTGGCTCGACGCCACTGTTCACAACCGAGGAGCTGGCCTCCGCAGATGTCTCGTTGGTGCTCTATCCCTTGTCGGCTTTCCGCGCCATGAACAAGGCGGCTGAAAACGTCTACACCGCGATTCGGCGCGACGGTACACAGAAGAATGTAGTCGACACCATGCAAACGCGTATGGAGCTATACGAAAGCATTGGCTATCACGAGTTCGAGCAAAAGCTGGATGCGCTGTTCGCCCAGAACAAGCGCTGATCCGGCGAAGGTCCGTCAGCTAACCTGACAGATGCAGTTGCACCATCCATAACAAGTCCAAGAAAGGAGAGAGCAATGGCTGAAGCAAAAGTATTGAGCGGCGCTGGCCTACGGGGTCAGGTCGCCGGCCAGACAGCCTTGTCTACCGTAGGTAAAGAAGGCGCCGGTCTGACCTATCGAGGTTATGACGTGCGCGAGCTGGCCGAGCATGCCCAGTTCGAAGAAGTGGCCTATCTGCTGTTCCGGGGTGAACTGCCGACTACGGAGCAGTTGAATGACTACCGTGATCGACTCATGACGTTACGTGATCTGCCACAGGCGTTGAAAGAGGTGCTTGAGCGCATCCCAGCGCAGGCGCATCCGATGGATGTGATGCGGACCGGCGTCTCGATGCTGGGCAACCTGGAGCCTGAGCGCAGCTTTGAGCAACAACAGGCTGTATCGGATCGGCTGCTGGCGGCATTACCGGCCATCATGTGTTACTGGTATCGCTTCAGCCATCAGGGTGTGCGCATCAAGTGCGTAACGGAAGAACCTTCCATTGCCGGGCACTTCCTCAAGCTTCTGCATGGCAAGGCACCCAACCAGCTGCACCGCAAGGTGATGAACGTGTCGCTGATCCTTTACGCCGAGCATGAGTTCAACGCCTCGACGTTTACCGCGCGCGTATGTGCATCCACGCTTTCGGACATGTATTCCTGCATTACCGGTGCGATTGGTTCATTGCGTGGACCTCTGCATGGTGGGGCCAACGAGGCCGCCATGGACATGATCCAACGTTTCAAGTCACCCCAGGAGGCCATCGAGGGCACGCTTGGCATGCTGGAGCGCAAGGACAAGATCATGGGCTTTGGCCATGCCGTCTACAAGGACTCGGACCCGCGCAATGAAGTCATCAAGGTCTGGTCGAAAAAGCTCTCCGAGGAAGTAGGCGATACGGTGCTATTCCCTGTATCCGAAGCGATCGACCACACCATGTGGGAGCAGAAGAAGCTGTTCCCCAACGCCGATTTCTACCACGCGTCCGCGTACCACTTCATGGGAATTCCCACCAAGTTGTTTACCCCGATCTTTGTCTGCTCGCGGGTTACAGGCTGGGCGTCCCATGTGTTCGAGCAGCGTGCCAACAACCGCATCATTCGCCCGAGTGCGGAGTACACCGGCGTCGAGCAGCGCCCGTATGTGCGGCTCGAAGAGCGCAGCGCGTAGATACATCCAAAGGCAGCGACTGCCGCTGCCTCACATAACAATGAACCATGAGAGCGAGAGCATGAGCGCCAACGTCGACCTGAATAATCGTCCTGACTATGACAACGTTCTGCAGGACATCGCCGACTACGTCCTGAACTATACGATTGACTCTACCGAGGCGCTAAACACGGCGCGTAATTGTCTGATGGATACGCTGGGGTGTGGCCTTCTGGCCCTGCGTTTCCCAGAATGCACCAAGCATCTGGGTCCGTTTGTGGAAGGGACCGTGGTGCCGTATGGCGCGCGCGTACCCGGAACGAGTTTTCGCCTGGACCCGGTAAAGGCTGCCTGGGATATCGGCTGTATCGTGCGTTGGTTGGATTACAACGATACCTGGCTCGCAGCGGAGTGGGGACATCCTTCAGATAACCTGGGCGGCATTCTGGCAGTAGCCGATCATTTGTCGCAAAAGCGCGTTGCGCAGGGCGAGGCGCCTCTGACCATGCGCGCCGTGCTTGAAGCCATGATCATGGCGCACGAGATTCAGGGCGTGTTTGCGCTGGAGAACTCCTTCAACCGGGTCGGGCTTGATCATGTCATCCTCGTCAAGGTGGCGTCGACGGCGGTTGCGGCCAAGTTGATGGGCGCCAATCGCGAGCAGATGCTTGCCGCTATCTCTCACGCCTTTGTAGATGGACAGGCACTGCGTACCTATCGGCACGCGCCGAATGCAGGTTCACGCAAGTCCTGGGCAGCAGGGGACGCCACCAGCCGCGGTGTACGTCTGGCAGACATTGCCATGCGCGGCGAAATGGGTATTCCGGGCGTGCTGAGCGCACCTCAATGGGGCTTTTATGATGTGCTGTTCAGCCATACCAACAAAGACCTGGAGACCAAGCCGCAGGACAAGCGCCAGTTCAGCTTCCCACAGGGTTTCGGCAGTTACGTGATGGAGAACGTGCTGTTCAAGATCAGTTTCCCTGCAGAGTTTCACGCCCAGACGGCGGCCGAGGCAGCGGTCATTCTGCATCCCCAGGTTCGTGAGAAGCTCGATCAGGTCGAGAAAATCGTGGTGACTACCCACGAGTCTGCCATCCGCATCATTTCCAAAGTCGGCCCGCTGGCCAACGCGGCTGACCGCGACCACTGCCTGCAGTACATGATTGCCGTGCCGCTGTTGTACGGAGACCTGGTGGCCGAGCACTACGAAGATGCCTTCCATGCAGCGCATCCGCTGATCGATCAGTTGCGCGAGAAAATGGAAATCATCGAAGACCTGCGCTACAGCCAGGAGTACCTGGAGTCTGACAAGCGCTCTATAGCCAATGCCATCCAGGTATTCTTTAAGGATGGCACCTGTACTGACAAGGTCACGGTAGAGTATCCGATTGGCCATCGCCGTCGCCGCGACGAAGGCATCCCGCTGCTCGAGGCCAAGTTCAAGAACAACCTGGCTACTCGTTTCCCGGCACAGCGCTGTGAGCAGATTTTTGCTTTGTGTAAGGATCAGGCGACCCTCGAGCGTACTCCGGTCAATCGGTTCGTTGATCTCTTTGTCATCTGACGTATCCCTTCAGGCTCGTATGACACGGGCTTGCCTTCCTTTCAGCCTCAGGCACCCGAGTACCGTTTCGCTCAGGCGCCTGACGCCCTCATAAAAAAATCAGATACCCCCTTAAGCATTTCCCAGACGACGGGCCAGGCGAGTGGCTTTAACGTCTGGGCTGACCGTGAGGCAGTTTCGTTCTGCCATCACGTGATAAGCCCTATGGGCATTCGAATCACCATAAAAACAACAAGGGTGGCCGTCATGCACACCGACTCGCCTGTCGACGTTAAACAATGGATTGATAACCGGCCTGTCTCGGGCTATCAGTGGTTGATCCTTGTCCTGTGTTTTTTCATCGTCCTGTTCGATGGTGTGGATGTCGCCGTCATGGGCTTCATTGCGCCATCACTGATGCAGGACTGGAATCTATCCAAAACCGCCTTCGGACCGGTCATGAGTGCGGCTATGGTTGGTCTTGCGGTGGGTGCATTGGTTGCGGGCCCTTATGCCGACCGCTTCGGTCGCAAGACGGTACTGCTCGGTGCCGTGACTGTATTTGGTGCGCTGAGCCTGGCATGCGCCTTCGCACGTAACCCTTATGAGCTGGCCATCCTGCGTTTTCTCACCGGGGTAGGGCTCGGGGCGGCGATGCCCAATACGACGACACTGCTTTCGGAGTATTTACCCGAGCGCTATCGCTCCGTGCTGATTACCGTGATGTTTACCGGGTTCAACCTGGGCTCGGGTGCCGGCGGCTTTGTAGCTGCCTGGCTGATTCCCCATTATGGTTGGCAGTCTGTGCTGCTGGTGGGTGGCCTTCTACCTATCCTCTTGCTGCCGTTCCTCTGGCTGTTTTTGCCTGAGTCTGCCCGGTTTCTTGTCGTAAAAGACGCACCTGCCGCCCGTATCGCCAAAGTGCTGAATCGACTGGGTGGCCAGTTTACGGCGCAAACACGTTTTATCACGCTTGAGCCTACGGTTCACCACAAGGCGCCGGTTCGCGCCTTGTTTGCAGAGCGTTATCGTTTAGGAACGTTTTCCCTCTGGGTTACCTATTTCATGGGGCTGCTCGTGATCTACCTGATGATGGGCTGGTTGCCTACGCTGATTCGTGAGTCCGGTATCCCGATCGAGCGTGCAGCGACCATCACAGGACTGTTTCAGATTGGCGGGACGGTAGGAGCAATCGTGGTTGGCTGGATCATGGACAGGCGCAATCCCAATCGTGTTATTGCAGGCTCCTATGCTTTGGGCGGTGCGTTCATCCTGCTCTTGGGTGCCTTTGGCCTGGAATCCAGCCTGCTGACACTTGGCGTTATCGCGGCGGGCTTTTGCATGAGCGGCGCGCAGACAGGTCTTAATGCCTATGCCCCCGGCTATTACCCTACCGAGTCCCGCGCCACAGGTGTGAGCTGGATGTTGGGGATAGGCCGCTTTGGTGCGATCTTCGGCTCGGTAATCGGTGGTGCGGTGCTGAGCCTTGGGCTGAGCTTCGGGTTGATTTTTGCAGTGCTGGCGATACCGGCTTTCGTGGCAGCGCTGGCCATACTGGGCAATGGTTATGCTGCACGGCGTGCAGCCCAGCCTGCCTTGGCGTCTTGATCATTCATTAAGGATTATTTATATGGCACGTATTATCGGAGGCCTGGCCGTCTCGCACACGCCTACGATCGGCTTTGCAGTCGACCACAACAAGCAGGAGGAGGCCGCCTGGGCGCCTATCTTCAAGAGCTTCGAGCCGATGAAGGAGTGGCTTAAGGACAAGCAGCCTGATGTGCTGTTTTATATCTTCAACGATCACATCACCTCGTTCTTCTTCGATCACTATTCGGCCTTCGCCCTGGGCGTAGACGATCACTATGGTGTGGCAGACGAGGGCGGTGGCGTACGTGGACTGCCTGCCATTGGTGGGCATGCGGCGCTGGCCCGGCATATCGGGGCCAGTCTCATGGCTGATGAGTTCGACATGTCGTTCTTTCGTGACAAGCCGATCGACCATGGTCTGTTCTCGCCCATGTCTGCGCTGCTGCCGTTCGAGCCGGAATGGCCGGTAGACGTAGTGCCTCTGCAGGTCGGTGTGTTGCAGTTTCCGATCCCGAGTGCCAAGCGCTGCTACAACTTGGGACAGGCCTTGCGGCGTGCCATCGAGAGCTATCCCGAGGATCTGAAGGTGGTCATTGCTGCCACGGGTGGTGTGTCCCATCAGGTCCATGGTGAGCGGTGTGGCTTCAATAATCCTGAATGGGACGCCCAGTTTGTTGATCTCTTTGTCAACGATCCCGCGCGTCTTACCGAGATGACCATTGCCGAATACGCAACGCTGGGTGGACTTGAGGGGTCGGAGGTCATCACTTGGCTGATCATGCGTGGTGCGCTCTCATCCAATGTAAAGCTGATTCACCAGGATTATTACCTGCCTTCGATGACCGGGATCGCGACGCTGCTCCTGGAAAACCAGGCGCGGCCATTACCCATCGACGTACAAGCCCGCCACCGCGAACACATGAACCATCAGTTGGCTGGTGTCGAAAAGCTGGAGGGCACGTACCCGTTTACGCTGGAGCGCAGTGCCAAAGGATATCGGCTGAACAAATTCCTGCATGGCATGATCACTCCGGCCTGGCGTGAGCGTTTTCTGGAGGAACCGGAGGCCATGTTCGAGGAAGCCGGCCTGACTGACGAAGAGCGCGACCTGATTCGACGCCGCGATTGGCGTGGGTTGATTCACTACGGTGTTATTTTCTTCCTGCTAGAGAAGCTCGGCGCGGTGGTAGGGGTATCCAACCTGCACATCTATTCAGCCATGCGTGGCCAATCACTGGAAGAGTTCCAGAAAACGCGTAATCAGCAGGTGCTGTACTCGGTTGCTGGAAAGGAATAACTCCAACCCAGGGCGCGGTGCCTGTCGCTGCGTCCATTCACTAAATGGCGATAGTCCATTGGCAGTCTGGTGTCATGACGTTTCTGGAAGCACTTCTCGCCCTGGCACTTGCTGCCGAAATACACGACTCTAACGAGGCCGTAACACGAACGGCCAAGCGATGCCTTGACCAGATTCCTGCCAAATACAAGGCAGTAGTGGCATCCATCGCAGACAGTCCTTCACCACTGTTTTGCGTCAAGGTGCTGATCAAAACCATCCCTGACAGCGTTATTGGCAAAGTGGGTGCGGTCTAGGCTGGCTTATAAAGCGCCTGCATCCCAGTAAAATCAGGCGTCCAAGCGCTCCAGGGCTACTTCACGGATCTTTTCCATCAACGCTTTGGCTGCAGGTGAGTGCAGGCCACCGGTGCGGTAGATCAGACCTATGGCGCGGGTGGTATGGCGAAGCCGCAAGGGGAGACGTTGCAACTCGCCTGAGGCGATCTCGTATTCAAGTTGATGGGCTGAAACGACAGCCAACATATCAGAGCGTACGAGCAGCCCACGGATAATCGCCAGATCCCCCGTTTCAACTACCGGTAGTGGCGTTTCCGTACCCAGCTCGCTAAAGAAGGCATCGAGCTGGTTGCGGGCCGGCGAGCCTGCACGGGGCAGCACCCAGCGAGCATGGATAAGGTCATTGGTATTTACCCCCTGATCCAGTAATGGATGGCCCCGGCGTACCAGTACCACCAGCTCTTCAGTCAGCAGCGTTTCACCCAACAGATCGCTGGCATAGTCGGAGGGGCGCAGGGCGCCCAGTACAAAGTCGATGTCACCGGCCCGCAGGTCGGTAGCCAACAGGTCAAACGCACTTTCATTGGTCGCCACACGAATTTGAGGGTACGCAGAGACGAGGCGCACAATAGCTTCAGGCAACAGCCGGGTTCGCCCCAAGGGCAAGGCACCCACCATGACGGCTCCCTGGAGCGAGCCGCGTAGGGCGGCAATGTCGGCATCGATATGGCGCAGCTCATTCAATGCCCGACGAATCGGCAGGACAATATCCAGGCTCGCTCGTGTAGGCTGAAGGCCTTTGGGAGTGCGTTCGAACAGTGTATGGCCGCAACCACCTTCCAACACCTTGAGGGCTGCACTCACAGCGGGTTGGGTCAGACCGAAAAGGGTAGCTACTGTCTGCATATGGTGGGTTTCGCACAGTTTGACGAACACTTCCAGACGCCGGGTATGCATCAGATAAAGAGGTTCGGTAATCACGCCTGGATGGGTACCCAGCAAGCGGGGTACTGTCTCCAGCTCAGCCAATGCCTGTCGTGCACGAGGCAAGATGCGGGCGCCGTAATCGGTCAGCCGCATTCCATTGGCATGCCGTTCGAACAATGCAATGGTAAGCCGCTCTTCCAGGTCGCGAATGGAACGGGTGACAACCGATTGCGCGCGGTACAGTACTTCAGACGCCTTGGAAACACTGCCTTGGTCCGCCACCCGGACAAACGCGCGTATCTGCATCAGATTGGGAAGTTCGGCAGTCATGGTGTTCTCTTGGCAGGGCACATGCCTGCATCATGCGCGCGGCGTGTTGATAAGTAAAAGGTATACCTGCTCTAGCTGAACGCAATATTCGCTCAGGATCAGCCGTGCGACTCTCCTTGAAAACATGAGGAGCCTGGACATGATCGATTCCAACAAAAAAACTGCTCTGGTCGTCAGCGCCCATTCCGCTGATTTCGTCTGGCGTGCAGGTGGCGCTATCGCTCTGCATGTCGGGCAGGGTTATGACGTGCATGTCGTCTGCCTGTCCTTTGGTGAGCGGGGCGAGTCGGCCAAACTCTGGCGCAAGGGCGAAATGACCGAAGAGAAGGTCAAGGCGGCGCGCCGTGAAGAGGCGCAGGCGGCAGCTGAGATACTGGGTGCCACTGTCGAGTTCTTCGACATCGGTGATTACCCTATGCGTGCCGACAAGGAAACGCTGTTTCGTCTGGCCGATGTGTTCCGCCGCGTACAGCCGGAATTTGTGCTTAGTCACTCGCTGAAGGACCCCTACAACTACGACCATCCACTGGCTACGCACCTGGCACAGGAAGCGCGCATCATCGCTCAGGCAGAAGGCTACAAGCCGGGCGAGAAAATTGTCGGTGCGCCGCCCGTCTATTGCTTCGAGCCGCACCAGCCTGAGCAGTGCGAATGGCGCCCGGACGTACTGCTAGACATCACCGACGTGTGGGACAAGAAGTATGCCGCTATTCAGTGCATGGCTGGCCAGGAACACTTGTGGGAGTACTACACCCGTGTAGCGCTACAACGTGGCGTACAGGCCAAGCGCAACGTAGGCATTACCTCCAGTAAGAACATCATCTACGGTGAGGGCTACCAGAGCATCTTCCCACGCGTGACGGAGAATCTGGGATGAGCAGCTTGATCGGCAAGAACGGCGTTGTAGTCCGCACTATCGCACGGGCCGAAGTGGGGCTGGTTGATGAGCTGGGTCAGTATGGTGTGGCAACCGTTCACGAAGCTCAGGGTCGCAAAGGGCTGCTGGCTCCAGATATTCGCCCGATTCAGCAGGATTATGGCATCAGCGGTTCGGCTGTAACTGTACTGGTAGCACCTGGGGACAACTGGATGTTCCATGTTGCGGTAGAGCAGTGCCAGCCGGGCGATATCCTGGTCGTAGCACCCAGTTCGCCATGCCACGATGGTTACTTTGGTGATCTGCTGGCGACCTCGCTCAAAGCACGCGGTGTACGTGGGCTGGTGGTCGATGCAGGTGTGCGCGATAGCCGCACGCTGCGGGAGATGGGCTTTGCCGTGTGGTCGAAAGCGGTCTATGCCCAGGGCACGGTCAAGGAAACGCTCGGCTCGGTCAACATTCCAGTGATTTGTGCCGGCCAGCTGATCAACCCCGGCGACGTTATTGTGGCTGATGACGATGGCGTTGTGGTGGTTCGGCGTGCCGAGGTGCAAACCGTGGTCGAGGCCAGTCGCAAGCGGGCCGATGCCGAAGAGCAGAAGCGGATTCGGTTGGCTAATGGCGAATTAGGGCTCGACATCTACAACATGCGTCCTCGCCTGGCCGAAAAGGGCCTGCGGTACGTTGATAGCCTGGACGAGCTGGAGGGCTGAACCATGGGACAGACTCGCATTCCTTGCCTGATGATGCGCGGCGGTACTTCCAAGGGAGCCTACTTTCTCGCCACTGATCTTCCTAACGATGGAGCACTGCGGGAAAAAGTCCTGCTGGCCGTTATGGGCTCGCCTGACAAGCGCCAGATTGACGGTATCGGCGGCGCAGATTCGCTGACCAGTAAGGTTGCGATCATCAAGCGCTCCGAGCGACCGGATGTCGATGTGGACTACCTGTTCGCTCAGGTACTGGTAGAGGAAGCGCGAGTCGACTATGGGCAGAACTGCGGCAATATTCTGGCGGGTGTTGGCCCGTTTGCCATAGAACAAGAACTGGTTCCTGTGCTGGAAGATACAACTCAGGTTCGTATCTTCATGGAAAACACCGGTCAGATTGCCGTTGCGAATGTACTTACGCCAAACGGTGAGGTGCAGTATGAGGGCGATGCCCGCATTGATGGCGTACCGGGTACGGCCGCTCCGCTGATTGTTGAATTTGAGGATATTGCTGGCTCCAGTTGTGGTGCGCTGTTACCGACCGGAAACGTGTGCGACACGTTTGATGGGATTGAGGTGACCTGTATCGATAATGGCATGCCGGTAGTGCTGCTTCGAGCGGCCGATCTGGGTCGCACCGGTTATGAGACGCGTGAGCAGCTGGATGGCGATACCGAACTTAAGACCAGAATCGAGTCGATTCGTCTTCAGGCCGGGCCGCGTATGAACCTGGGGGATGTTACCCACCGTACAGTCCCCAAAATGTGCTTGATTGCTGAACCCCAAGCGGGTGGTGCTATCAGTAGCCGAACTTTTATTCCCCATCGCTGCCACGCCTCTATTGGCGTTTTCGGTGCGGTAAGCGTGGCCTCGGCCTGTCTGATCGAAGGCTCGGTGGCTGATGGGTTGGCCCGGGTAGAGCAGGGCGACTCGTTGCGGCTCTCTGTTGAACATCCCACAGGAGAATTTACTGTCGAGCTCCATCGTCGGCAGGGTGAGTTGGCCGGATGTGGACTGCTGCGTACCGCGCGGTTGCTGTTTAACGGTGTAGTGTGTATACCGGCATCGGTCTGGTCCGGCAAGGTCTGAAGACGTCGGGTACTCTCATCTGCGGAAAGGCGATAAGCTGCCCTTTTGCCGTATGAGATCATGTGTTCATGGACCTCAAGCAATTGGAGTGCTTTGTACGGGTCGCCGAGTTCGGTAGCTTTACCAAGGCTGCGGCGGTACTTGGCCTGTCCCAATCGGTGGTCAGCCGGCAGGTGCGTCAGTTAGAGGTCGAGTTGCAGGAGCATCTGCTGCTGCGCAATGGCCGTGGTGTCACGCTGACGGCCTCCGGGATGCGGTTGTTCGAGCATGGGCAAGGCATCTTACGGCAGGTTCAGGTGGCTCGGGAGGAATTGCGTGAGCAGCGGGACACCTTGTCGGGCAAAGTGGTTATCGGCTTGCCGCCGAGCATTGCACGCTGCCACACCGTCGGGCTGGTAACGGCCTTTCGCGAGCGCTTTCCACACTGCGCGCTGGGCATTAAGGAAGGGCTGACGCACTCGATACGGGAGTGGCTGCTGCTAGGACGGCTGGATTTTGCGCTACTGTTCAACCCGGCCCAGAATGCCCAACTCTGTTATGAGCATTTGCACTCGGAGCCGCTAGTGCTGGTGGGTGCAAAATCCTCGAATCTACCAAATGAAATCCCGCTCAAAGAACTGGGCCGCTATCCCTTGATCATTCCGAGCCAACCCCATTCTTTGCGTCGCCTGGTTGAGTCCGAGGCAGCTCGCCATACCGTCGAGCTGGATGTCGCGCTTGAGGTGGATGGCATTCCTTCTCTGCTTGAGCTGGTGGCCCTGGGGTTGGGCTACGGCATTCTGTTCCGTACGGCGTTGTCCGGGCCTTATGTACCAGAAGGCCTGCGCTCGGCAGCTATTATCGACCCGGTTGTTCATACGCATCTGTTTGTTACAACCGCCGCGCAGCGGCCCCTGACGCGATTGGCTGACCAAACGCTGGCGATGGTCCGCGAACACGTGCATAGCCGCTGACCCGTTATGCAAATTCTGCATAGCTGCTAGAACCCAGGCTTTATTGTTGCTCCAAGAAATAGCCGTCACCATCGACGTATCCCTTCGAATAATCACAATGAATGAGGAGACGTGATGAAAAGCTGTCTGGCACCTGATCCCCAACCTACCAGGCCACACCATACCCTGCCGGAAGGTGCATGGGATGCCCATTGCCATGTGTTCGGCCCAAGTAGCCGATTCCCATACGCTCCGGATCGTAGCTACACGCCACCGGATGCACCCTTTGAAACCTTACGTAATCTTCATGATTTTCTAGGCTTTAGTCGGGCTGTGATCGTACAGGCGAGCTGCCATGGCAGCGATAACCGGGCCATGCTCGACGCTATCGCGCGTAGTGAAGGACGCTATCGAGGTGTGGCCATTGTCAACGGCCGTGAAAGCGATGCGCAATTGGCTGAAATGGATGCTGGTGGCGTTCGCGGCGTACGCTTCAACTTTGTAGCCCACTTGGGTGGCGCACCCGACCTGGAGCTATTTGATCAGGTATTGGAACGCCTGGAACCGCTGGGCTGGCATGTGGTACTGCATTTGGATGCTCAGGATATCGTTACTTATGCCGATCGGTTGGAGCGTATCGGGGTTCCTTTCATCATTGACCATATGGGGCGTGTCAAGGCTCAGGAGGGACTTGATCAGGCACCATTCAAAGCCCTGCTGGAACTTATGGAAAACCCGCTGGCCTGGGTCAAGGTCTGTGGTGCAGAGCGCGTTTCAGCAGGACGCAAACCCTTCGAGGATGCCATTCCATTTGCCGAACGGCTCATTGAACATGCGCCTAATCGCGTGCTCTGGGGGACTGACTGGCCGCATCCAAATATCACCCGTGACATGCCCAACGATGGCGGTTTGGTAGACCTGATGTTTCGCTTCTGCGCTGATCCGGCGCTTCGCCAGAAACTCCTGGTAGATAACCCTATGACGCTTTATGGGCGCTGATAGAGCGCCTTCGCCACACCAAATCCAACAACAATGACTGGTAGTGGAGTCCTATATGAATCCCCTCTCGCAGGCGACCACCCCCGTAGGTGCGTCAACCCAAAACACCGTCAAGACTAAGCAACCGTTTTACCGCGCCATGTATGTTCAGGTACTGATAGGCATTCTGCTCGGCGTGGTCGTCGGGCATTTTTGGCCTAACTTTGCAGCGGATCTCAAGCCGCTCGGTGATGCGTTTATCAAGCTCATCAAGATGATTATCGGGCCGGTCGTATTCTGTACCGTGGTCATCGGTATTGCCGGCATGCAGGACCTGAAGAAAGTAGGGCGAGTAGGCGGTAAGGCCTTGCTTTACTTTGAAATCATTTCAACCCTCTCCCTGATCATTGGCTTGATTGGCGGGCACCTGTTCAATCCCGGTGGTGGATTCAATATCGACCCCAGCACCCTGGATGCCTCGGCGGTTACGGGCTTTGCAGAAAAGGCCAAGCACCTGCACATGGTCGACTTTTTGATGAGCATTATTCCTACCACCTTTTTTCAGGCATTTGCAGAAGGAAATGTACTGTGCATTCTTCTGGTTTCGGTGTTCTTTGGATGTGCGCTGTCGGCCATGGGTGAGAAGGGCAAGCCGGTCTACGACATGATAGAAGGCCTGTCGGGTGTGTTCTTTGGCATTGTGCATATCATTGCCAAGCTGTCAGCCATCGGGGCGTTCGGCGCTATTGCATTTACGGTTGGTACTTATGGCGCCGCCTCACTGCTACCCCTGTTTAAACTGATCGGCAGCTTCTATCTGCTCTGCGTTCTGTTCATTGTCGTGGTGCTGGGAGGCGTTGCACGGCTCTCTGGTTTCAGCATTCTGCGCTTTATAGCGTATATCAAGGATGAGCTGCTGGTCGTGTTGGGCACGAGCTCATCCGAGGTGGTGCTACCGCAAATCATGGAAAAAATGGAGCGCCTGGGTTGCTCCAAGTCGGTTGTGGGGTTAGTTGTACCTACGGGGTATTCGTTCAACCTGGACGGCACCAATATCTACCTGACCATGGCGGTGCTCTTCATTGCCCAGGCTCTGAACATTGATTTGAGCTTAAGTCAGCAACTGACTCTGGTCATCGTGGCGATGCTGACCTCCAAAGGTGCCAGTGGTGTGTCGGGCGCGGCTTTTGTGATGTTGACCAGTACCTTGATGGTGATTCCAGTGGTGCCAGTGGCCGGCATGGTGTTGATCCTGGGTATTCACCGCTTCATGGGGACGGGCCTTGCAATGACAAACCTGGTCGGCAACGGCGTAGCTACGCTCGTAGTGTCCTCATGGGAGAAAGAACTGGACCGCGACAAGCTGGCCCAGGAGCTCCACCACAAGCACTAAATTCCGCCGTTTATCTTGGTCCTGTCCGGTTATGCCGGGCAGTGCTCTCTTGCGCCTGGAGAAAACAACAATGATTCATATCCTGCGCCATACCGTACTCACCTTAGGCATGCTTTGCTCTCTACCGTTATGGGCTGCTGGCTTCATGGATGACAGCAAGGCCCGACTCGATATCCGTAACTTCTATTACAACGGTGACTTTCGGGAAGATGCCGGTGTTTCGAAGCGGGATGAGTGGGCTCAAGGGCTTTTGCTGCAGTACGAGTCCGGATTTACCGAGGGGACGGTAGGTCTGGGCCTTGATGCGATGGGCTTTTGGGGACTCAAGCTTGATTCCAGTCCTGATCGTACAGGGAGTGGCCTGCTGCCCAAGACCAACTCGGGAGAAGCGGCAGAGGAATATTCAAAGGGCGGTATAGCGGTCAAAATCAAGTATTCCAAGACGGTGCTGCGTCAGGGAATTGCCTTGCCAAAGGTTCCGGTCCTTCAGTTCAACGGTAGCCGGATGTTTCCTCAGTTTTACCAGGGAACGCAGATCAGCTCGAATGAAATCACTGGGCTTTCGCTCAACGTTGCTCAGTTCGACCGTACCACCACCCCTGACTCGACCGATCTGCAAAAAATCATGATAGCCACCAAAGAGGGTCGCTTCCGCGCGACAGGTGAGGGCGATCATTTCCGTTATGGGGGTGGCAGTTACACTGTCACGCCAGCACTGACGGCCAGCTATTACTACGGCGAATTACAGGATGTCTATCGGCAGCATTTTCTGGGGCTTACTCACCGCCAGAAATGGGGCGAAGGAGCGGTAGAGGCCGATCTAAGGACTTTTTTTAGCCGTGACACAGGTGCGGCGCGGGTGGGGGAAATAGAGAACGATGTATACAGCGGATCCGTGATGTACAGTGTGAAAGGCCATAGCTTTACTGCAGTTTATCAACATCTGGAAGGCTCAAGCGGCTTTCCTTATATCAACAATCCGTACCTGCCGAATTATGTGCAATACCATGACTTTGGCACCGCAGGTGAGCGGAGCTGGCAGGTGCGCTATGGCTATGATTTTGCCCCGATGGGTCTGCCGGGACTCAGTTTCTTTACAAGTTATATCCACGGCTCGCATCTGGATAAAGTCGGAGGAGGCCATGAGTGGGAACGTGATATAGACGTGACGTATGTCGTTCAGCAAGGCCTGAAAGGGCTTTCGATACGCTGGCGAAACGCAACCTACCGGAGCAGTTATGGCAGGGATATCGATGAGAACAGGCTGATCATTAATTATCCGTTTTCGTTCCTATAAGTATTGGGTGTCTGCTGCGTGGTCGGTGAGCGCTACTGCTCATGGAGGCTTTTACAACGTTTGCAAAAGCCTCTTCTATCTTGGCAAGACGCATGCAGGCATACGTTAGGAGCCTCCGCTGCGCAGCGCTATTTAGGTGGACCAAACGTTGAACAGCTGGTGTTGTTGATGTATTTCTTTAGCGTTGCCCATTGCGGTCTCTCGCGACCGCCAACAGGCTCCACAGACATAAAGTAATTTCCCCAGCCTGGCCCCGCTGCCCAATAGGTAGCTGGAATGCAATTCTGCTTCAGATACGCCAGCATATTGTCCATCATGGTTAGCCAGCGGGGGTCATTATCTGGAACCCCGAACTCTCCGATGTAGCCTCGCTTGCCATTTTTCTTGAGCCATTCTACAAACGGTTTTACTCGCGTTACGCCATACATGGGGTCCAGTTTTCCGACATCTACCGCCTGGTAGTTCCCACCTGCATTTTCGTCGAAATAAGAGTGAGCCGAATAGACGATATTATTTGCCGGGTCCTTCAGGTTGAGCAAAGAGTCGTTCCATTCCGGCCATCGGGTTGCGCTGGCCCAGCCGTTGCCCTCGATAATGATTGGCTTTGTTTTATCAATGACACGTACGCCATCTATCCCATATTGAGCGGCGGTTGGCCAATAGGCGAGAGCTCCATTGGGTTCGTTCATGATGTCATAGGCAAACAATGCCGGTTGGCTACTCCACTTGGTAGCGATATGGGTCATTATTTCCTTGTAACGGGAGTAGGGTACAGCGGAGGTTCCTATGATCTGCCCCTTGTATCGCGCATAATTATGAAGGTCCAGAATAACTTTCATATTATACTTCTGAGCGTAAGCAAAGGTTCTATCCACCAAAGCGATATAGTTTTGATCAAGAGGCCCTCCGAGGTTTGATTGAAGTCTCTCCCAGATAATGGGGAAACGAATCAGTCTGATGCCCTGGCTGCTCCAATACTTAAAGTAATTTTCTGTAGGAAATACATAGTTCTTTTCATTAATGCCAGGAAGAACCTGCGGAGCAAAGCCGGCACCCGACATATTCAAGCCTAGAAGTTCAAAGCCAGCGCTCTGGGCTTTTACGTTATCACTTAAAAATCCCAAGGCTCCAGCAAGTATTATTGCTAACTGAAATTTTGATATACGCTTAATAAAATAAAGTTCGCCAAGGTACTTCATATGCATTTTCCCGCAAAAGTTTACATACATGAATAGTTTTAACAATCCAGTCTGAACGACTTGCGAGGAAAGCATGCTTCCAGAATGCTTTAAGTAATAGATGTCATCAGTCCGGTATTCTCCTCTTTATGATTAAGGATAGTCTTATTAAAGAGGGGATTTTTTATATTGCAAGACCGATTGTCCTTATGGGTTAAATGCCTGTTTGATATCGAATTGCTATCTTTTTGGGTTTATTAAAGTAAGTGACATTATGTTTGTTTCATAAAATGCTCTTTTGCGGCGGCTCTTTACCCGCAATAAATGCGTATGTATGAAAGCCAGTAGTCAGGCTATTTGTCGGAAGCGCTTTAAGGCTTTTACACATGAAAGGGGGGTAAGTAGAGGCCAGTGCCGACTCTGACTAGTCCAGCTTGAAGCTGTAACCTACGCCATATACCGAGCGAATGAATTCTTGATTAGGCAGGTGTTGCTGTAGTTTGCGACGCAAATTGCTGACGTGGCTGTCTACCGTTCTGTCCGATACGATGCGGTGATCCTGATAAAGGTTGTTCATGAGCTGATCGCGTGAGAAGACCTGCTCAGGGTGTTCGGCAAAGGTCATCAGCAGGCGAAACTCTACAGGCGTCAGATCAAGCAGGGCTCCGTTAAGAAAGGCCTGATAACGGGTGGTATCAATACTCAAACCGCCTGGCAGGGCTGGCGCAGGTGTTTGCGTTCGACGCAGCACGGCCTTGATCCGGGCAATGACTTCGCGGGGACTGAAAGGTTTGCAGATGTAATCATCCGCGCCAATCTCCAGGCCCAGCAAGCGATCCACTTCTTCCACCCTGGCTGTTACCATGACCACAGGCGTCTGGCTGATTGCGCGAATCTCGTGACACACCTCAATCCCGTCCTTGCCGGGCAGCATGAGGTCAAGCAGGACTAGGCTTGGGCTGTATTGCGTAAAAGCAGGCAGCACCTCAAGACCGTTCATGACCAGCTGGGCATTCCAGCCAGCCGCTCTGACGTAATCTGCCAGGAGCGCGGCCAGCTTGGGTTCGTCTTCCACAATCAGGATGGTAGGTGTTGAGAGAGAGGAGCGGTGCGGCATCTTTAGTTACTCGCCAAGTCAGGCAGGGGATCAAACTGCAATGTCACGCAGAGCCCGCCCAAGGGCGAGGATGTGGCGTCAATTCGGCCACCATGGGCTTCGACAATACCGCGGCAAATCGCCAGCCCAAGCCCAGCGCCGCCGGAGGCCCGGTTGCGTGATTGCTCGACTCGGTAGAATCGCTCGAACAGGCGGCCCAGTTGCTCTTCGGATACGCCTGGCGCGGAGTCTTCACAGCTGATGAAGATGCCATCTCGCTCTCGTCGAGCGCGTATCAGGATATGACCGCCCGCATCGGTATAACGCAGGCTGTTTTCCAGCAAGTTAGTAAAGAGTTGTTGAAGCCGACTTTCATCACCGCTGATCCACAGCGGTTCGCCGGATATTTCCAAGGTTAACGATAGCGTGTTTACCAAGCAGCGCCTTTCAAACGTAGCGGCAATGCCATAAAGAACAGACTCCAACTGCACCGGACGCTTTTGGTAGGCCTGAGCACCCAGCTCAGAAAGGGATAGGGCAAAAATATCGTCAACCAGCTTGCTCAAGGATTCTACTTCGGCCTGAAGGGAGGCAATTGCTTCCTTGGTCAGCGGGCGAATGCCATCTTCAAGCGCCTCCATTTCCCCTTTCAGGACAGCAAGTGGCGTTCTTAGCTCATGGGAGATATCCGCCATGAAGTGGCGTCGCATGTTCTCGTTGTTTTCCAGGGCTTTGGCCATCTGATTGAAGTCCTGAGCAAGCTGGCCCACTTCATCCTGTGAGTGGACGCCAACCCGTGTGCTGTACTCTCCTCGGGCCAGCCGATGGGTAGCCAATGCCACCTGCCTGATCGGACGCGACAGCGTGCGGGCAATACGCCAGGCAATGAAGGAGGAGATGATCAAACTGGCACCCACGATCAACCAGATTGAGCGAACCTGGTCTTGTTGAAAGCGCTCATCACCAATGGCCGTAACGCTCTCGAAGGGCGTCATGCCCACCCAGCCTACAACCATACCGTTTGCCTGTACCGGTTTGAAGGTGGCGATGTCCTTGTAGTTGGGATAACCATTGATATAACGGTGCTGGGCATCCAGAAGGGTGAAGCGCATATGCGCTCCCGTCAGATCGGCTATGGGAGGCTCGCGTCGGGTACGGGGCTCACCTTCATGCTGTCTGAGACTGGTACTCAAGAGTTCGAACCATTGAACATGCGTTCCTACCAGAAACTGCCAGCTGCCATGTTGGGTATAGGGAAGGTCTGAAGTAGCC
>NZ_DEYV01000014.1:0-16089 GCF_002364655.1 Pseudomonas sp. UBA3149 | reverse complement strand
CGGCCGCTCTTCACGGTCAACACGCCCCGCTCCACTTCGAGCTCAAGGTCGTCTTCGGCAAGGCCGGCAGCCGCGATCACGATGCGATAGCGATCGTCGCCATGCTTTTCCACGTTATAGGGTGGATAGGAGCTACCCGACTCGTTGCGCAATGCGGATTCGAACAGATCATTGAAGCGGTCGAATCCAACGGAATGGCGGAACAAGGGAGCAAGAGAGAATGCAGTGTTCATATAGAGAATCTCCTGAGTCATCAGCAAGTTTCAACGCAGGGCCCGACTTCGGCGCCCTGCAGGATTCCATATAGGAACCCTCTCGTTTTTTTCAAGTAGTACGTCCGACGAACGGTAAATTTTTACTTGGTATCAGTCGATGTGTGCAGGAGTCGGTAGATGAACACGGCTTCGCTGCGTATCGGTGCAACTTCTTTCGTACTGGCGTCGTCTTTATGACGATCAGAAGACAGCAAAATGCAATAACGAGACATGCGTCTCACTTTTCTAGCGCTATGAACGCTACCCTTTCAAACACGTGAGATGGACGGGTTTGAGCAACGCGGTATTCATGCTGAAGGTAAAAAGTTGATTCAGCTATGAAATTTTGATCCCCGCCAAATCTCGCCGTTGTTGTCGAGTAAGTGCTCGTAACGGTTGCCCCATTAAATTGGAAAACGTTTGCAAACTGCCTGTGCGTAGTATGCAAACGCTATAGCGGCTGGAAAATCTCGTTTCAGATCGCCTGAAATTTTTCTCAGGCGAGGCTCAGGCTGAACAGTTCACCGTTCTCATGGCCGGTCGTAGCTGATGGAGCTCCAGCAATATTGAGACTGGTTCAGAGCCTTTGCTCCCGTCTCCCTACCGATTTCGAGATACCTTTCATGGCCAAATACAACAACGCCCTGCGCCGCACCGAAGAAATCTTTTTTGATGATCGCAAACGCAACGAACTAATCATTATCCCGCACGATTCTGAAGAAATCAGCGAAATTGAGGCACTTTTGACTCAATTATCACGTGCCTCCTTACGTGTCATCCATAAGAATGGCCAGAAGGCGACATTGATGATTCTTCAGGGCTGGAAGTCCAATCCCAAAAAAATCACGGCCAGCTTTACGCCGGGCGTGATTGATGTACTGGGACGTGACCTGGAGCCCAAGGATCTACTGGCCTTGGCTATCGAAAAAGCAACTTAACCCGTACCGCAACACCGTACAGGTACGATAGAACCATTTGGCTTATTCAGGCCAAATGGCTAGTCACATCCGTAGAAAAGTGTCTAGCGGGTACAGACTGCCTTCCTAATGGACTGTAGATACAGGTCTGCCTGCTGCTCAAGCCATTGCCGTTTTGTAACTGCCTGCTCCCGCATCTTGCCCTCCTCCAGCATCTTTGCATCTGCATCTACATTGAGCAGTACCGCCGATAACCCACCCTGCAATAACAGACTCCCAGACAGTATGTCGCTCAGCACATTCTCGGACGTAAACGAAACGCCTTCTTCCGCCAGGCGAAGCAGTTCGAGACAGGTTTCTGCTGTTTCCAACGGGACCTGCGTGGCCTCGACCACGGCATCTTGTACCTCCTGCTCACGTTCTTCTGCCTGGATTGAGGAATGCTCCGGTAGTCGAGCCGCATCCATATAGCGCTCAAACGCTTTTACATCTGCGTCGGCGTAGGTACCAAGCTTCGCCATCTGCTGCTCGACGCGCTTGATCAGCTCGCTCCGACCAGGAGCAGCCGATTTGGATTCGCTGATCCGCAGCGCCATGAGTATCAACGCACTTCCCATCGTGGCCGAGACGGCCGCTGCAGCCCCACAGCTGGGTGTCGAGCTGTTGGCAGCCGTTGCATCACGAAAGGCTGCCAGCGTCATGCTCCAGATACTGCTCATGATTCACACCTGCACTCTTTGTCTGCTCTTATCAGAGCGGCCAGCAAGCAAATACGTTTCCAACGTAAGTGCTGACAGGTTATATGGATATGCATATATACGAATTTTCATATATTAATTATAGTGCCTCCCTTATTGAAGGAAGCCATATATGTCCCAATCCCTGACGCCTTCACTCCTGTTTAAATGCCTCGCCGACGAGACCCGTGCACGCATGACATTGCTGATCCTTCAAGAGGAAGAGCTATGTGTATGTGAACTCGCCAGCGCTCTGGATGAAATCCAACCAAAGATTTCTCGCCATCTGGCACACCTGCGCCAATGTGGACTGCTAGCGGATCGTCGCCAGGGCCAATGGGTGTATTACCGGATTCACCCAACCTTGCCCGGGTGGATTCAGGCTGTCCTTCGGAGCACGCTGGAAGCCAATCCAGCGTGGCTCGCGGTGGACATGGAACGCCTGCACAAAATGGGTAACCGTCCCGAGCGTAAGGCGCTTTGCTGTTAATCAACGTCAACCTTCCATCGAGTTTCATGCATGCTGATTGCATCTCTGATCTTTCTGATAACGATCGTTCTGGTCATCTGGCAGCCCAAAGGGTTAGGCGTGGGCTGGAGCGCATCCCTAGGAGCCGTTCTAGCACTTCTGACAGGTGTCGTAAGCCTGGGAGACATCCCGGTCGTATGGCATATCGTATGGAATGCTACTGCCACCTTTATCGCCATTATCGTCATCAGCCTGCTACTGGATGAGGCAGGCTTTTTCGAATGGGCCGCATTGCATGTCGCCCGCTGGGGTGGCGGCAATGGACGCAGACTGTTCGCGTTCATTATTCTGCTGGGGGCTGCGGTTTCTGCCCTGTTCGCCAATGACGGTGCGGCGCTGATCCTCACTCCTATTGTCATCGCCATGCTAATGGCCTTGCGCTTTTCTCCAGCCGCCACGCTGGCATTTGTCATGGCGGCCGGTTTTATTGCCGATACAGCCAGCCTGCCGCTCGTGGTATCCAACTTGGTAAACATCGTTTCGGCGGATTATTTCGGCATCAGCTTTGGCGAATATGCCGCCATCATGGCACCCGTGAATATCGTGAGCATCCTGGCCACGCTGATCATGCTGCTCTGGTTTTTCCGCCGTGAAATCCCTCAGCACTACGACTTGGCCCAGATCAAGGACCCCCGTGAAGCCATACGCGACCGTGCAACGTTCATTGCTGGCTGGTGGGTACTGGGCCTTCTGCTCATTGGTTTCTTCATCATTGAGCCGATGGGTGTACCTATCAGCGTTATTTCTGCGGCCTGTGCCCTGCTGCTATTCGTAATTGCGGCGCGAGGTCATGTGATCAGCACCCAGAAGGTGCTCAAGGACGCTCCCTGGCAAATTGTCGTCTTTTCCCTTGGGATGTATCTGGTGGTATACGGGCTGCGCAATGCGGGTCTGACAGACTACGTGACGCAGGCGTTGAAATATTGCGCTCATTACGGTGTATGGGGCGCTGCAATCGGAACCGGCCTGCTAACCGCTTTTTTGTCGTCCATCATGAACAACCTGCCTACGGTTCTCATTGGAGCGCTTTCCATTCATGACAGTGAAACCAGCGGTGTGGTCCAGCAGGCCATGATTTACGCCAACGTTATTGGCAGCGACCTGGGCCCGAAGATCACCCCTATCGGGAGTCTGGCCACGCTGCTCTGGCTACATGTTCTAGCACGCAAGGACATTACGATTACCTGGGGTTACTACTTTAAGGTAGGTATCGTGCTTACCCTGCCTGTTTTGCTCGCGACGCTTGCTGCGCTCGCTCTGCGTTTAAGTCTGTAAGCGCCAGGAGGCTTTATGAAAGTACTGTTCATGTGTACCCATAACCGTTGCAGAAGCATTCTATCGGAGGCAGTGTTCAATCATCTGGCTCCTGATGGATTCGAGGCGGTTAGCGCTGGTAGCCATCCTAGCGGGGAGGTCAGTCCATTGACTTTAAATGCTCTAAAAAGGGCTGGTATTACAACAGAGGGACTTTATAGCAAGTCTTCCGACGTGTTTGCTGACGCTCCGCCTGATGTGGTTATTACCGCCTGCGACCGTGCAGCTGGCGAAGCCTGCCCGGTCTATTTTGGTCATGCACTCAAGGCTCATTGGGGGCTGGAGGATCCCTCTGCACTGGAGGCCAGCGAAGCGGATATTCAGCAAGCCTTCGAGAAAACGCTAAGGATCATCGAGCAGCGCGTGCAGGCATTCCTTGCCCTACCGTTTGATCGGTTGAATCGGGACGAACTCCGCTCCGCAGTTAATGCGCTTGGCAACTGACCGGGAGGCTTCACTTGGATAACCTGCCGAATCTCGATATGTCCCTGATCGACATTCCCGCTGTCGAGCGCCTGGATAATCAGCAGCCCCTGCCCCATAAGCCCAGGATTCTGTTGCTTTATGGATCGAACCGAGAGCGCTCCTTCAGCCGACTCCTGACACAGGAAGCCGCTCTTCTGCTCGAACATTTTGGCGCCGACGTCCAAATTTTTGACCCTTCAGGTCTCCCCTTGCCTGACGATGCCCCCGATACCCATGAGAAAGTCGTTGAGCTGCGGGAATTGATGCAATGGTCAGAAGGTCAGGTATGGTGTTCACCTGAGCGACACGGCTCCATGAGCGCCGTTTTCAAAGCACAAATCGACTGGGTTCCGCTGGCCATGGGTGCGGTTCGCCCTACCCAAGGCAAAACCCTCGCTGTTCTGCAGGTCTGCGGAGGCTCGCAGTCTTTCAATGTCGTGAATCAACTGCGTGTTTTAGGTCGTTGGATGCGGATGTTCACGATTCCAAATCAGTCCTCGGTGCCCAAGGCGTTTCTGGAATTCGATGAGGCAGGACGAATGAAACCTTCGCCCTATTACGATCGCCTGGTGGACGTCATGGAAGAACTGATAAAGTTCACGCTCCTGCTCCGTGGGCGCCAGACGTATCTGGTAGATCGTTACTCGGAACGCAAGGAATCTGCCGAGGCACTGTCCCGGCGCGTCAATCAACGCTCCCTCTGATCGAGATAGACTTCAATCTCCTGAACGGTGCTCCGTGCCGTTCGGGTGACGCCTACCAGCGTTGCTGATGCCATACCGGTCCACTCACCGTAGCCCACGAGCCACACACGGGGCTCCTTGACCGAACGAGTGCGGTTAACCTGAACGCGTCCATCCGGCTCGACTAGCCCCAGCGCTTCCAGATGCGTCAACGCAGGCCTGAAGCCCGTGCACCAGATTACCGCGTCTACTGCAATTTCATGTCCGTCGGACCAGACTACGCCGCTCTCAGTAAAGCGCTCGAATGGCCGCACGGCCCGTAATACGCTTCGTGTCCTTGCCTCCTTCACGCTGGGAACCATGACAATATCGCCCAGCCCACCCGCGGGCTCATCCCAGACGCGGCCTTCCTGCTGCGCCCTCCAGCGCTCGGTTGCTCGCTCAAACAGGACATATCCATCCACATCGTCCGGTAGAAATTGTGGATCCGCCAGGGTAATCCAATGAGCCTCTGCCACCCTGGATACTTCAGCCAGGATCTGAGCCCCTGAATTACCCCCTCCGACAATCAATACGGTTTTGTCCATAAAAGGCTCGGCATTGACATACTGTGCCGAATGAATCTGCTGTCCTCTGAACAGCGTTTGGCCCGGGTAGTGGGGCGTGTAGGGATGTCGCCAGGTTCCGGTTGCACTGACTACCGCTTGGGCCAGCCATGCCTCTGCGCCAGCCTTGACCAGCAAGCCGTTCGGGTGTGGCTCAATGCTCTCTACCCAGACAGGACGCCTGATGGGAAACCCGTAACGCTGCTCATACCGGGTCAGATAATCCAGGACATGGTCACGCGAAGGCGTTTCTTCGTGGGTAGGAGGCATGGGCCAACCAGGAATGGAGCTGGAGCTGGCCGGTGAGAAAAGATGCAACGAATCCCATCCGTGTTGCCAGGCACCACCTGGATGCTGCTCTGCATCCAGCAACACGAATGAACGTGACGTACGGCGCAGGAAATAGGCAACTGCCAGCGCGGACTGCCCTCCTCCTACCACAACCACGTCAATCTGCTGCATAACCCTGCTCCACCCTGCCACTCTCAGTAGTTTCTGACCGTTCATGCACCCTAGGGGTGCCTACCGCTTCGACATCTTGATCAAACGATCAAGGCCAAATGCAGTCACATCTATAACAGACGAAGTGGCAGTTATTGACTGCACAGCTCTGGATTAGAAGGAGTTCACACTCGGCATGACTGGCCACGATCAACGCGAAGCCGACCCCATACGCTGTGAGAGCGAGCCTATTCATATTCCAGGCGCTATTCAGCCTCATGGGTATCTGATTGCTTTTAGAGAAGCCGATACTCGCGTTCAGCACATCAGCGCCAACCTCCCTACGCTTTTGGACTGCAAAGCGGATGCGGTACTTGGACAGCCTCTTGCAAAGATCCTGAATGCTCAAGCGTTGTCGCAGGTCGAGCAAGCGCTCCGGCAGCCCCATTTCGACGAGGTCAATCCGCTGTTATTGACGGTCGGAAGCCACGAATACGAGGGTCTGCTGCATCAACATGATGGCTTGATCTTTCTTGAACTGGAACGTGCTCAACCCACTTCGCCTTCTGACGGCGTTCTGAATTCACGCGCGTTGCGTCGCCTGCAAAAAGTACGCACGTTGGCGGATTTGCAGCAGGTGGTAGTCGAGGAGGTCAGAGCCCTGACAGGCTTCGACCGCGTTGTGGTCTACCGATTCGATAACGAAGGTGACGGCCAAGTGGTGGCAGAGGCGCGAGATCCTGAGGTAGATCCCTACCTCGAGCTTCGGTTTCCTGCCTCTGATATACCGGCCCAAGCCCGTAAGCTCTATGAGCATAACTGGATTCGCCTGATTCCCGATGCTCGCTATGAGCCGGTCCCCCTGCTCCCGCTATTCAGAAGCGAGACAGGCCAGCCGGTGGACCTTAGCTGTGCAATCCTGCGCAGTGTTTCACCGCTGCATCGGGAATACATCGGCTATCAGGGCTTGCGGGCGTCAATGAGTGTATCGCTTATGCAGGGCGATTCCTTATGGGGCCTGATCAGCTGCGGTCATAGGGAGCCCCATTACCTTCCCTACCGAATCCGCGCCGCTTGCCAGGCGATTGGCGAGTTAACGTCGCTCCAGATCAATGCGCTCCAGGAGCGGGATGCCCAACAGCAGCGTGAAGCCAAGCAGGAATACCTTTCTCGCCTGGTGGAAGCCATGCATTCGGCTGAAGATGAGGCGTTGATCGGGCTGATGTACAAAGGGGACGATCTTCTGGCGCTTGCGGATGCCAGTGGCGCTGCCATTTTAGTCGATCAACGCGTATTGGTCGTGGGGGATTGTCCGGGTGATACTGAAATCAAGGCGCTCTCCCAATGGGCTGAATCGCAACTTGGCGAGAGCGGGATTTTCCATACGCGCTGTCTACCCAATGAGCTGGCTGATGCCTCTGCCTATGCGCACCTGGGTAGCGGCCTTATGGCTATTACCCTGCCCAAGCCAGTCACCAATATGGTGCTGTGGTTCAGACCAGAGCTGGTCAAAACCCTCAAATGGAGCGGTAATCCGAATAAACCCTTAGAAGCGGACCCAGAGAGCGGTCAGCTGCGTCCTCATCCGCGGCGCAGCTTTGCCGTTTGGCGAGAACAGGTACGTGGACGCTCCAAGCGCTGGCTTCCTGGAGATATTTATGCCGTCAAGGACTTGCGCCGCTCAGCGATAGAAATTGATCTGGCCCTTCAGGTCGCCCGCGAACGCGAGGCCGTACGTGCCCGTGACGAGATTGTGGCAGTAGTCTCCCATGACCTGCGTAATCCCATGACGATTGTGACCATGCAGGCAGGCCTTATGCAGCGGATGATCGTGGGGGATCAACGTGAATCATCCAAGCGCTTGCTGTCGGCGATCAATATCATTCAAATGGTCGCTACACGCATGAATAGCATGATTGGCGACCTGTTGGACTTGTCCAAGATTGAATCGGGCCGCTTTCAGATTTCACCTCAGCCCCATGATGCTTCCAGTCTGGTCCACCAGGCGGTGCAGCTATTGCAGTCGCTCGCCGAAACCAAATCCATTCAGCTCAAGATTCATGCAGAAGACGACGTGATCCTGAATGCCGATGCCGAGCGGCTCTTTCAGGTGCTATCGAATCTGATCAGTAACGGTATCAAGTTCACGCCTGCTGGTGGCAGTATCGAGATATCCGTGACGCGTGAGGGTAGCCACGCCTGCTTCTCCATCAGAGACAGCGGCATAGGCATTTCCGATGACGAATTGAAGCACATCTTTGATCGTTACTGGCACGTCAAGGCAGGCAACCCAACCGGAACCGGGCTAGGCCTATTCATTAGCAAGGGAATTGTGGAAGCGCATGGAGGCAGAATCTGGGCCGTGAGCGATCCCGGACAAGGCAGCACCTTTCATTTCACGCTGCCCCTGGCCGCTTGATTGACTGAGGCGTTAACCCACACAGTGATCCGCTCGTCAAAAAACTTTTACAGCAGGCATCGTAAATCGCGGGTTTTGGCGCGGCTGTCAGAAAAACGTGACACTTTCTCTCACGGGAACAGCCCTGGCTCTTCAGGCCGGGGTTGTTACCTAAGTTGGCTTCGGCTCATATAGGTCTACTGGAAAGGACATTCCATTACCGTTTCTCCGGTACGTCCGCTCCGTCACATACAACAATAAAAGGTGACGCATGATCCTGAACGTAGACTGCCTGCTTTTTAGCCCTAAAACCGCCTCGATTAACCTTACCTATCACAGGTGTACTCCTCAAAAGAGTGCTTCAACCGATAAAAGGCGGAGTACCTGCGACATTTTTACCTAGTTTGGCCTTCGCATAGACACGCTTCACACCGCACAATAACAACACCTTGCGTGAGGACGTTTAAATGGTTGGTCGTAACACCCAATCGGGTACACTCAAACGTGGCCTGAAAAATCGCCATATCCAATTGATAGCCCTGGGTGGCGCTATTGGTACTGGTTTGTTTCTTGGCTCGGCAGGCGTCATGCAGTCGGCCGGCCCTTCCATGATCCTGGGCTATGCCCTGGCTGGATTTATTGCCTTTCTCATCATGCGCCAACTGGGCGAGATGATTGTCGAGGAACCTGTAGCCGGCTCGTTCAGCCACTTCGCTCATCGATACTGGGGAGGCTTTGCCGGCTTTCTGTCAGGCTGGAACTGCTGGGTTCTCTATATCCTGGTAGGCATGTCCGAGCTGACGGCGGTTGGCAAGTACATTCATTACTGGTGGCCGGAAATACCCACTTGGGCCAGCGCCGCCTTCTTTTTCCTGCTGGTCAATGCCATTAACCTGGCCAATGTGAAACTGTTCGGCGAGGCCGAGTTCTGGTTTGCGATCATCAAAGTGGTTGCCATCATCGGCATGATCCTGCTGGGAACTTACCTGCTTATCGGTGGCAGTGATCCACAGGCTTCTGTCAGCAACCTGTGGTCGCATGGCGGGTTCTTCCCCCACGGTATTCAGGGATTGGTCATGTCCATGGCCATTATCATGTTCTCGTTTGGTGGCCTGGAAATGCTGGGCTTTACCGCCGCCGAAGCCTCGGAGCCCAAGAAAGTCATTCCCAAGGCCATCAACCAGGTGATCTACCGTATCCTGATCTTTTATGTCGGCGCCCTGATCATTCTGCTTTCACTCAAGCCCTGGGATTCGCTGGTACAGACGCTGACTGCCTCCGGCGATGCGTACAGCGGTAGCCCCTTTGTCCAGATCTTCTCTCTGATTGGCAGTGATGCAGCGGCCCACATCCTGAACTTTGTCGTACTGACCGCAGCGTTGTCCGTCTACAACAGTGGTTGCTACTGTAACGGACGCATGCTGTTGGGTCTGGCTGAGCAAGGCGATGCGCCTCGTTTCCTGGCCAAGGTCGATGCTCGCGGCGTACCGGTAAGTGCCCTTCTGTTCTCGGCCGCTATTACCTTCCTGGCGGTAGTTGTCAATTATCTGATGCCGCAGCAGGCGCTTGAGCTCCTGATGTCGCTGGTAGTGGCAACGCTGGTAATCAACTGGGCGATGATCAGCCTGGCGCATCTGAAGTTTCGTGCGCAGATGAAGCGCCAGGGTGTCAGCACGGCGTTCAAGGCGTTCTGGTATCCCTATGGGAACTACCTGTGCCTAGCGTTTGTAGTCTTCATCCTGGGCACCATGCTGTTGATTCCCGGCATCAATATCTCGGTCTACGCCATTCCGGTATGGCTGGTCATCATGGTGGCGTGCTATCGCCTCAAGCGTAAGCCGGACGCCAACGCCGCAGAACCTTCGCTGGCAGCCACTTCGGCTGACTAAGCCAGACACCTGGACCCGTAAGGGTCCAGGCTCCTCCTCTGTATCAACTTTTCCCTCCCGCTGTAGCCTAATGCTCCGATCTTGCGTGTTCGCAACCGGAGGAAGAGCAATGGATTTAGGCATTTCGGGACGCTGGGCAGTGGTATGTGCTGCCAGCAAGGGGCTGGGTAAAGGCTGTGCCAGCGCGTTAGCTCAGGAAGGCGTCAACCTGGTAATCAATGCACGCGGCCTTGAAGCACTGGAGGAGACCGCCACATTTTTACGCTCGCTCAATCCTGCTATTGAGGTCCGCTGTGTCGCAGGCGATATCAGTGATGAAAACGTCAGACAGGCACTCCTGACTCAATGTCCACAGGTCGACATCCTTGTGAACAACGCAGGCGGACCTCCGCCGGGAGACTTTCGTGACTGGACGCGGGAGGACTGGCTGAGCGCCGTCGAGACCAATATGCTGACGCCCATCGAGCTGATCAAGGCAACCGTTGATGGCATGGCGGAGCGAGGATTCGGTCGTGTCGTGAATATCACGTCCTCTGCCGTCAAGGCGCCTATCGATATTCTAGGATTGTCCAATGGCGCACGCAGCGGCCTGACGGGGTTTGTCGCCGGGCTTGCGCGTCAGGCTCGTCTGGCGGAGCGCAACGTTACGATCAACAACCTTCTGCCAGGCTCTTTCGATACCGATCGGCTACAAAACACACTGGAGCGTTCTGCACAGTCCACTGGCAAGCCGGTAGCAGATATTGTTCAGCAGCGATTACAAACGATCCCCGCCAGACGCTTCGGCACGGCAGATGAATTCGGTGCGGTGTGTGCTTTTCTATGCAGCCAACATGCGAGTTACATGACCGGCCAGAACGTGTTGCTCGATGGTGGGCATTACCAGGGCACGTTCTGAAAGAAAAGCCGGCGATTGCCGGCTTTTCCGCTACCGAGAAACCTCGGCAATCGCACGTGCCAGTTCATCGAGCCGGTTCTCGTCCAGCCCGGCGACATTGGCCCTGCCGCTACTGACGAGATAAACGCTATAACGCGTCTTGAGCTGTGCGACCTGCTCAGCGGTGAGTCCTGTATACGAGAACATACCGCGCTGCTCGGCAATATGAGCAAAGCGCTCGTTCAAGCCAAAGGGGATCAGTGCTTCGACCAGTCCCTTGCGCAAGCTCGTGATACGCGTGCGCATGGCATTGACTTCTTCCTCCCACATTGTGCGCAATGAAGCAGTACCCAGGATCTCGGCCACGACCGCCGCACCATGGGAAGGTGGCGTAGACCAGAGATTACGGGCAATCGAGGCGAGCTGGCTGCGTACGGCCAGAAGACGATCTGCATCTTCCGCCACCACGATCAGCCCTCCCGTACGTTCACGGTACAGACCAAAGTTCTTCGAGCAGGAGCTGGTAATCAAAAGCTCTGGCAACGCTTGGGCAAATAACCTGACAGCCCAGGCGTCTTCTTCCAGCCCGTCGCCAAAGCCCTGATAGGCAAAGTCGAACAAGGGCAGCAGCTCGCGCTCCTTTACGATCCCCAATACCTGCTGCCAATCGGCCCGACTCAAATCGAAGCCAGTCGGATTATGACAACAGGCGTGCAACAGGATGACGTCACCTTTGGGGATCTGCCGCATGGCTTCGAGCATACCGGCTACATCAAGACGGTTATCTGCCCCCACATAGGGGTAATGCTGCACGGCGAGCCCGGCGGCCCTGAACAGCGTTTCGTGAATCGGCCAGGTTGGCTGACTCAACCAGACGTCCTTGTCTGGCAGACACTGCGCAATGAACTCCCCTGTTAGCCGCAGGGCTCCTGTACCACCGGCGGTCTGGGTACAGCCGGCCCGTTTGTCATCGATCACCGCGCTATGTGCACCTAGAACAAGGTGCAGCAGGTAGGTCCCGAAGCTCACATCGCCGTGGCCGCCAACATAGCTCTTGGTCTGTTCGCTGCCGATCAATGCCTGCTCCGCCAGTTTGACGGCTTTGGGAATGGGAGTAAGGCCTTGTCGATCCTTGTATACGCCTACGCCCAGATCAAGCTTGGCAGGGTTAGGATCGGCTCGAAACGCTTCAAGCATCCCCATGATCGGGTCGCCGGCTACCCAGTCGACCGTCTTGAAATGGCTCACTTGCGCCCCTCCGCTGTAGCCGCCACCTCGTCCGTGCGGGCCGCCATGATGAAATCGTTGCGATGAAGTCCTTTGATCGAATGGCTCCACCAGGTCACCGTCACCTTGCCCCATTCGGTCAAGAGGCCGGGATGATGCCCTTCTTCCTCAGCAATAGCGCCAACGGCATTGGTGAACGCCAGCGCATGGCGAAAATTCTTGAAGCGGAAGACCTTTTCGAGCTGCATGATTCCGTCACGCACTTCAATGTTCCAGTCCGGAATCTGCCGAATCAGCTCCGCCAGCTCTTCTTCACTGACTTTGGGGGCATCGGCGCTACAGGCTTCGCAGTGGCCTTGTTTCAGAGCGGTAGCAGTCATGTGTTCTCCTTGTAATATCAGGCTGCTTTGGGCGGAAAGCGGGGTTTGTGAAGTCCGAGCTGCATGGCCTCGCGAACCATGCCCATGATGTCTTCATGAGCGACCTGGAATAGCCGCTTGAGTTCAGGCAACACGAAATAGACGGGTTGCAGAATATCGATTCGATACGGGGTACGCATGGCCTCGATGGGGTCGAACGGCAGGTGCTCCGGTTCGGCCGAAAGCGAATACACCGTCTCCTTGGGCGATGACAGGATACCGCCTCCATAGATCTTACGTCCCATCGGCGTATCCACCAGTCCAAACTCGATGGTCATCCAGTATAGGCGCGCCAGGAAGATGCGTTCTTCCTTGGAAGCAGCGAGCCCCAACTTGCCGTAGGTATGGGTGAATTCGGCAAACCAGGGATTGGTCAGCAGCGGACAATGGCCAAAGATTTCATGGAAGATATCGGGCTCCTGCAAATAGTCCAGTTCTTCCCTGGTTCGAATGAACGTGGCGACTGGAAACTGCTGGCTAGCCAACAAGGCGAAAAACGTCTCGAAAGGGATCAACGCTGGCACTTGTGCCACGCGCCAGCCCGTGGTGCGTTCCAGTACGCGGTTGACTTCGGACAACTGGGGTATGCGGTCCATAGGCAGATCAAGTTGGGTAATACCGTCCAGGTATTCCTGGCAGGCCTTGCCTTCAATCACCTTCAACTGACGGGTGGTCAGCGTATTCCATACACCGTGTTCATCATCCGAGTAATGGATAAAACCAGACTCATCCGGTTTTCTCGCCACGTACTGCGTACCTTTCATGTAGCCTCCTTGACGGCGGATGCCGCTGGGTCTTGTTGTATGGCTCTAGCAATAGCGCGAAGGCGGGCTGTGTGTATAAGGGTAAAAGATCAAGGCGGCATAGGTTGCCTGGATGATTCGTAAGAAAATCTTTACAGCAAACTCTTAATGGTTCACTTCAGGCTGTGCGGTTTACTTGATAAAGGACATATCTGGCACATATTCTTGACACTCAATTTGCGGCCCACTGAAAAATTCGGCTGCACCGCCCGCCATAATCACAACAATGGGCCCGCTCGATGCGAATCAAAGTTTTGTGTCAGAACCGCGTAGGCATTCTGCGCGACATGCTCAATCTGTTGGCTGACTACGGGATTAACGTGGCCCGTGGCGAGGTGGGAGGCGACCAAGGCAATACGGTCTATCTCTACTGCCCTAATCTGATCAATCTGCAATTCCAGGCACTACGACCCAAGCTCGCGGCCATCCCCGGTGTGTTCGATATCTGGCGCATCAGCCTCATGCCCAGCGAGCGTCGCCACCTGGAACTCAATACGCTGCTCGGCGCGTTGGAGTTTCCCGTGCTGTCAATTGATATGGCTGGCCATATCGTTGCAGCCAACCGCGCAGCAGCACAGCTATTGGGTGCCCGAGTGGACGAGGTGCCCGGGATGGCACTCTCCAAATATGTGGATGAGCTGGACCTGCCTGAGCTGGTTCGTGCCAACAAATCCCGGCTCAATGGTTTGCGTATTCAGATCAAGGGCGATGTCTTTCTCGCCGATATTACCCCCCTGCAGACCGGGCATGACGACAGCGAGGCCCTGGCGGGCGCCGTACTGACGCTGCACCGTGCCGATCAGGTGGGCGAGCGTATCTATCAGGTACGCAAGCAGGAGCTGCGAGGGTTTGACAGCATCTTCCAGAGCTCCAGGTCCATGGCTGCTGTCGTCCGGGAGGCGCGACGCATGGCTCCTCTTGATGCGCCGCTGCTGATTACCGGCGAAACCGGTACCGGCAAAGAGCTGCTGGCGCGGGCCTGTCACCTGGCAAGCCCTCGCGGTCAAGCCCCCTTCATGGTGCTCAACTGCGCGGGTCTGCCCGAGTCGATGGCTGAGACGGAACTGTTTGGATACAGCGCTGGTGCATTTGAAGGGGCTCGGCCAGAGGGCAAGCTTGGACTGCTTGAGCTTACCGCCGGCGGCACGCTTTTTCTGGATGAAGTGGGTGAGATGAGTCTGCGCCTTCAAGCCAAACTGGTTCGGTTTCTGCAAGATGGGATTTTTCGCCGGGTGGGTAGCGACGAGGAGGTCTACCTGGACGTCCGTGTCATCTGCGCCACCCAGCAGGATCTGTCCGATTTGTGCGTACAAGGCGAATTTCGCCAGGACCTGTACCATCGCCTCAATGTGCTTTCGCTGCACATCCCCCCCTTACGGGAATGCCTGGATGGACTGGAGCCGCTGGTCGAACACTTTCTGGATCAAGCCAGCCGCCAGATCGGCTGCCCGCTCAAGCCTTTGGCCCCTGCCGCCTTCGAGCGACTACGCCATTACCCCTGGCCTGGCAATGTGCGTCAGCTTGAAAATGCACTCTTTCAAGCGGTTTCCTTGGCCGAAGGCAAGGTAGTTAAACCTGAGCACATACGTCTGCCTGATTACGGCACCCCACAACCGCTGGGACACTTCACGCTGGACGGTAATCTTGACCAGATCATTGGTCGATTCGAAAAGGCAGTGCTGGAACAGCTGATCACCCAATACCCCAGCAGTCGTTTACTGGGTAAGCGACTTGGCGTCTCCCACACTACCATTGCCAACAAGCTCCGGTTGTATGGTATCGGACAGCATACCGAGCCGTCAGGTTAAACATCCAAAAGCAACGTGAAATACTCAGGCGATCGAAATCACGGAATACGATTTGCACAGTCAATGCCTGAATAGTATCCGCAACCACAAGATGGCCACGCTTACTCAGCTTAGCCACAACCGATGAACGTAGGCCGGTTTTTCATGAAGCTGTCCGAACCGGTGGTAAAGACGCCATGTTGATTGAGTATTGGTTAATCATCGAGTCCCTGTTGCACGACGCGGCGGACTCGACGGCCTTTAAACTGAAGGGTCACTTGATTCGAGCGCGAGACAGAACGCTTCGACCTCTCAAGGTACTTTACGCACTACTAGATCCTAATTTTCCAGACTACTGCACCGGACGTTTTTATCCTTAAGTTTCAATCGCTTAAGATAAAAACTTGATCCTATATCTAACTTTAAGTGAAAGGTTTTTTAAGTACTGGGTAGCTACGTAAAGATCTGTTCAAATCTGACCGAATAGAAGATTTAATCGCTATAAATCAAAAACTTATTTATGTAATTTAATGTCATTTATAAAACTAAAATTAACATTGAAGCATGCCGCACGCTCTCATTTGAAAAGCTCCCTGCGGTCAGACAGGAGGCTTTGTACGTTGATCAATGCGGAGCTGGTGCGGAGCCGACTGGTGTGAACTTATAAAGCTCGTTATTAGGGTTTGTCTGAAAAGTCTCGTTTGTTAGCCTAATGCCGTTGTAGCAAGCGGAGGCAGACATGAC
>NZ_DEYV01000008.1:0-7911 GCF_002364655.1 Pseudomonas sp. UBA3149 | reverse complement strand
GGTCTGGCTATGTAGCCCTAGTTCTTTAGCGCATCCGTTCGTGTACTTCTGCAAGTCATACGCCGACAAGAACCCTCCGCGCTCACGAATGTAGCGCTGACTAAGTTCGTTCAGGTAGTTCCAGACAAAATTAACGCTACGCGCCATCTGCCGAAGCAAAGGAGCGTGCTTGTCTCGAACTCGAACTTTGAGAGTCTTGGTATGTAACATTACACCATCAATAGATATGGATACGGTGATTGTAGGGCCGCTTCGCTGCCCGCGCTATCCATCCCCGCACTAAAAGTACGGGGCCTTTCGCGCCTTTCGGTAATAGCCATGCTTGCCTTTTGTGAAGATAGCTGCCTGTTCGGCAGTGAATGAGGCATCAGGCGGTGTAGAACACTAGGTCCTTATGGGTTGCCTATGCGGCAGTAAAAGAGGCGGTCTACAGAGTTAAGCATTTCACAGGTTTCAGATTAAGCAATAGGGGGTAAATCTGGCTCTGGACGATCGTAAAGAGGCCCCAAAGGCATTGGAATCTCGGTGATGGAGACTTGAATTCTGCTCTGGCTTTTATTTGCGCCCATAAAAATCCGTCTTGCTTGATTAGGCAGGGCTTGCTTGTTCTTTTTGGATTTGGTTGGGAACACTTTTTCTATAGAAGGAATGACGAGCTCAAAGACGTCGCCACGAACTAATAGCTCTTTATCAAGAAACTGGGAGGCTTTATAAAGAATGTGTTGGACGTCCTGTTTACTCATTGATGATTGCTTGTATTTGCATTGAAGGTAACGGGTATTACCATCCTTGAAAGCAACCAGATCCAAACCCCTATCAAGAAACCCAAGGGTTAGGCCTCGATAATCTACTTCCCAACCTTCCTTTTCCAGTTCCTGGCCTACCCAACGCTCGTAGACAGTTCCCCAGTCCGTTGCGGCAATCGAGGCCGGAGCAATAGAGTCTATCAACGCACCAACAGCAGCAAAGACCTGTATACCAATGCTCTGGCCGACCTCTATTCTTCCAGCCCTCAGTCTTTTACCCAGTCCTCGCATTTGTCCTACCTCAAAATCCTCGCCCAACGCTAAAGAACTATGTTCAAGTTAGCGTTTTGATATAGATCGCTCTGCTTGTTATATGGATCGAGTTGGCTTTGCCATACGCAGGCTCTCGCGATACTGCTCGGCTGGCGCTTCGTGGATGACCTCGACAGCAGCATCGTAATTTTCTCGGATCACCGACTCGATTTCGGCGATGTCTGCACGGAAAAACTCCTTACGCCCGTTTACCTTGTTCAGACGTCCTGAGGCAAAGCGTTCATGTAACTTTGCTTCCAGCGCGGGAGCGTTGTCGGAGAAAACCATTGCATGCACATCAAACCAAAACGGCACTGATGCGTCACCTAGCTCGTCGACGCGGTCCATTGGCTCCAAACGGCGAGTCATACCGATTTTGTAGATCCCTTCACCAAATGCTCCTACGTTAGAGATCACATAGACATAGCCTGCTTTGGCATTCTTTTCTCGATAATCAATGAGCTTTTCCTCACTCTCCAATTCAGCCCGGGCGGTTTCAACCTCAGCGAGCTTAGCCAAAAGGACCGTGCGCGCTTCTTCGGTCTCTGCTTTATCCAAACGAATATGGAGATCTCGAACGGCGGTCAGGAAGTGTTTACGCTCTTTGGCGATCTTCTCCCGGGCAGCGCGAATTTCCTGCTCAAGTTTCTGCTGTTCCCTGAGTTCTTCTCGGGCGCGCTTAGCCTCTTCCTTTTCTTCTTGCTTCTTAAGCTGAAACTCGTGGGCGAGGTACAGCTCATCAAGCTTCAGGCTCAGATACCGGCGTGATATCTCTACGTCCATAATTTTGCCAAGGCGATTGCATGCCTCGAACGATTTGAGAATTCGTTTTTCTCCCAACTCGACGTTGTCAAACTTTACGTTATCAACGCAGTAATCGGCTTCGTTATTAAATGACCGAATTACTAACTTGATCATGTCGTTTACAAGCTTGCGTCCTTGAGACTTACTATCGTTCACCGTCCAGTTCATATTCCCAGTGGCCGCCTCTCCACTTTTGATCATGGCTTTCTGGCCGGTGCGGACATTATCCAATCGGCTTTTGTACTCATGGCTGGCGGTTAGCTTGAACTTAGGCTCATAAAGGGCAAAGTTCTCAAGTAGTAATGTTTCCTCCCATACCAGGATTTGATCCTGTAAATCAGAGGAGCGCTGCTCAAAGGTGGCCACTTCCTGCTCAGCGCGCTGAATCTCCTTGCGAACAGCGGCGAGCCTTCTTTTCTCATGGTCAATAAGTTTCTGGATTTCAAGCGCATCCATAGCGCCGGTCTTCTCATTAAGCGCTTGTAGTTGTGCATAGCGCGTCTTGAGTTCCTTAAGCTGCACGTCCAGCTCATCAGCTCGTTGCCGGTGGGCTGGTCCCTTCCAATAGTCACTAAAGGCCATATGTTTTTCCTTTTTACTCAGTCAAATTCCAGTTCAGCACAGATCACCAAGCGGGAAGACTTTATAGAGGACAAGCCTGTGAAGGGCATTAACTAATATGACTAGATGGGAAATAATGAAGACTACTGGTTGCAATGGGGTTATTAGGCATTGCCTTTAAAGCAGGCGTGCTTATAGAAATAACAACTTCGTCTGTAAAAGCCTCACCGTAACCTTATCGTTTACTCCCTAGGTCATACGCAGCGCTCTGAGCATTATTAGACGAATATAAGAGTCGCGGCACTATTGCGAAAACGCACCGACATGATTCAAAAAAGCCCGGAGGGGAGCTGCCATATGATGTCTGCTGGGGTAGTAGACATAAAAGCCTGGGAATGGGGGCGTCCAGTCTTCCATTAGCCTGATCAGTTTCCCTTCCGCTATGAGCTCCTTGACCTGATGCCCAAACAGGTAGGCGATACCAGCACCCTCCAAGGCAATCCGAGTAAGCATTTCAGGCTCGGTTACAACCAGCGGACCCTCTATGGATACTTCCAGCGCTTTTCCTGCCTGCTCGAACTCCCAGCGGTACAGGCTTCCATCGGTTGGCCAGCGATAGGATAAACACCGATGATCCTTCAGATCCCGAGGTTCGACTGGGATGCCGTAGCGTTCTAGATAGGCAGGTGAGGCTACTACCATCATTTCCAGATCACCACTCAGCTTTACGGCAACCATGTCCTGTTCAACTCTTTCGCCTAGCCGAATACCGGCATCATAGCCTTCCGCCACAATATCGATGAGTCGCTCATCGGTAACGATATCCAGCTGTACACGGGGATAGGCTTCAAGAAACGAAGCGATCAGCGGGGCGAGGTAATGGATGGCAGCTACACGGGTGCTGTTGAGTCTTAGCCTGCCGGCAGGCTCGTTACCAGCGGCGCTCACCTCCAACACCATGGCGTCCAGTTCTGCCAGTGTTGGTAGGAGACGCTTGATTAATCGCGAACCTGTCTCGCTCGGTGCAACGCTGCGCGTCGTGCGATTGAGAAGACGCGCGCCTAGTCGTGTCTCGAGCGACTTTATCGTCTGGCTCAGAGATGAGGCAGACATACCCAGATGAGCAGCGGCTCGGGCAAAACTTCCTTGCTCGACCACAGCAGCAAACGCCCTGAGCTCGATGTATTCACTGCCTCGCATTATGCATCCGTTTCTAAATAACTCATGTTGATTATAGTGCATTAACGATACAAACGAGTCGTGTCACGCTCTTCAGGTCACTACATACTGGAGAGAAAGATGGGAAGGTTTGCAGGCAAAAAGGTACTGATTACAGGCGGAACCCGCGGTATAGGTCTGGTAGGTGCACAGCGAATCATTGAGGAAGGAGGGCAGGTGATTCTGACGGGGCGCAACAGGGAGTACGTTGCTCAAGCGGCTAAAAGGCTACCAGTGGGATCGCTTGCGATACTCAATGATGCTACCGATGCATCCGCTCCCGCAAGGCTTGTCGAGGCTGTCTTACAGTGGGGGCGGCTCGATGGGCTATGGCTTAATGCAGGTTACGCACAAGTTGAACCGCTGGAGGCTATAACAGCTGATTCCTTCGACAGGATGATGGCCGCCAATGTAAGAGGGCCTTTACTGCAGCTCGCCGCATTATCATCACTTATTAACCCATTTGCTGCGGTACTGGTTACTTCTTCATCCTCCGCTTATGAAGGATCAGCCCTGACCAGCCTTTATGCGGCCACCAAGGGTGCACTCATTTCCATGTCTCGTTGCTGGGCGGCCGCCTTGGCTGAGCGCAACATTCGCGTCAATGTATTGATGCCTGGCCCCATAGAGACAAGTTTTCGAAGCTTTATGGATGAAAGCACAAGACAGAAATTTGAGGAGGGAGTATTGAAGCAAGTGCCACTGGCTCGTATAGGAACGCCTGAGGAGGCTGCTGCGGTTGCGCTCTTCCTGTTATCCAGTGAGTCGTCATACGTTACCGGCAGCCAGTACGCTGTGGATGGCGGTTTACTTATGAGATAAGCGAGGGCTGCTCACGCGTACTTGAGCTCAGGCTCAGATGGGTGCGGTTATAAATCTATTGGCTTTGGACCAGACACTGCTATCCCATAGCGAATTGATCCTTTTCGCTGATATTGCCATGGCCGTCCTTGTTGGCCTTTATAGGCATGACAGCCCAGCGTGCGAGTAACGGCTGTGCCGATAATTATCCTACCGCCGACGTAGATTCTCATCGGCTCGTTCAATCTGACCGGTGACTTTGTGTTTCCGTTATGGTTACAGATGCTGCTGTCTTGCAGTACAACTCGCTAAAAGCACCTTGATAAGCGTCGGGCCAGATCTGTTGCCTGGCCCTTATCCACGATGTTGGTAAAGCCCAACAGTAAACCCGATGAGGTCTGTGCCGTGGCATACCATCTGGACAGGGCCTGAACCGACAGACCAGCTTCCTGGGCCCGATCTGCGATCGGCTTGTCATCGGTGTTATCGGCAAACCGTATCACTATGTGCATGCCACCTGCCTGGGGATCGAGTCGGATAACATCACCCAACACGTTGAGGAGCGCTTCAACCAACAGTGCACGCCGGTATGCGTAAAGGCTGCGCATTTTCTTTAGGTGTCGGCCAAAATAGCCCTCATCAATAAAGGTAGCAACTGTTGACTGTAGAAGATGCGGACAATGGTTATAGAGACTGTCGGCTACCTGAGAAAAGCGGCTTGTCTGGGCCTCAGGTACCACCAGGTAGGCTAGTCGCAAACCAGGCACAAGAACTTTGCTAAAGGTACCGATATAGAGCACACGTCCCTGGACATCGAGGCTCTTGAGCGCCGGTAATGGCCGACCCTGGTAGCGATATTCACTGTCATAGTCATCTTCGATGATCCAGCTCTTTTGCTGCGATGCCCATTCAAGCAAAGCCTGACGACGGGACAAGGAGAGCGACACCCCAAGAGGGCTTTGATGACTAGGCGTTACGACGGCAAACTGTGCCTCTGGCGCCAGATGGATCCCGGCTTGAACATCAAGCCCTGCCGCGTCTACCGGTACTGATACCAATTGCAGGCCTGCCGCCTTCAAGCAGTCACGTGCAATGAAATAGCCGGGTTCCTCAAACCATCCCAGGTCTCCAGTATGCAGGAGACTGTGCTTGACCAGCTCAAGGCAGGCACGATAGCCCGCACAGATAAAAATCTGCTCTGGCGAGCAACTGATCCCGCGGGAAATTCCAAGATAACCCGCCAGGGCGACCCGCAGTGGTGCATGCCCCTGCGGATCAGGATAGATCAGCCCCTCCAGTCCGCTTTGGCGTAACATACGCCCAGCCAGTGTGGTCCAGAGCTTTCGCGGAAAGGCGTCCAGCGCTGGCAAACCCATCTGCAGTGGCAATGGGAAGGGGCCAATATGTATTCCTGCTGGAGTGGCTTTTGCGATCGATGAAACAACAGGAAGCGTGGCAGGCTTAAGATCATGCGCCACAATCGTGCCTGCGGGCCCTCGCGCAAGCAGATATCCCTCGCCAATCAGCATCTGATACGCCGTCTCGATCGTGCCTTTGGCCAGATTCAGCTCCGCTGCAAGCGCGCGGACCGACGGCACGCGATCGCCCGGTCGTAGTTGTCCGCTAACAATCGCATCACGAATGCGCTGATAGAGCTGCCGATAGACAGGAAGTGCTGGGCTTGTGGTAAACGACCGGGTAATGATTTCCATGTCCTAGTTCATTATCTCTTTCTTGACCCTATAGCGTATGTCATCTATCGCCTACAGTGCTTGCAGATCTTGGAGAGCACCCATGAGCAACCCTATCGTTTTCAGGTTTCTAGAGCATGAGACGCAGCAGCAGGCCGTATTCGAACTGATGCGTGAACTCAGGCCACATGTGAAGGACATGGATCAGTTTGTCAGCCAGCTCACTCGGCAAGCACAGCAGGGCTATCGCCTGTTAGGCGCTTTTGAGGGCCACCACGTTATAGGCCTGATCGGCTTTCGTGAGCTGGAAAATTTGCTCTACGGGCGCTTTATCTATGTAGATGATCTGATCGTTGACAGGGCAAGGCGTCAGCACGGCGTAGGGGCGGCTTTGCTTGACACTGTGCGTGCTGAGCTGCGTGAGCAAGGGTGTAGTTATCTGGTACTGGATACAGGTCTGCACATGCCGCTGGCGCAACGGTTCTACTTCCGCGAGGGACTGCTGGCCCGTGGACTGCACTTTGTCCAATCCTTCCCGCTAGCCCTGGAAGCAGGCCATGCGTGACATCCTGTTTCTCAGTGCCAGCGCGCGCACAACCCAATCACTGGGTTATGGTCTTGCTCGAGAGCTTATAGAAACCATTCAACGCGGCAACAGGGACATCAACGTGACCTGCAGACTCCTGTTCAAGGATGTCCTTCCTCTGACCGGTGATTACGAGACTGCCCTGACACAATATACCGGCTGGGACGCTTCAGTTTTCCAGTACTCCGAAGCGTTAATCCGAGAACTTGAGGGCAGCGAGCTGCTACTCATAGCCACACCCATGCATAACTTTACTGTACCTGCCTCGCTAAAGCTTTGGATTGATCATGTGGTGCGTATCGGGCGCACCTTTGAAGCCAGGCCGGAAGGAAAAGTAGGCCTGTTAGAGGACCGGCCTGTCTACGTGATCGTTAGCTCTGGTGGTTTTCATCGATGCTCCCAGGCTCGTCAGCCGGACTTCCTGACGCCCTATCTACGACACGTCCTGAATACCATCGGCCTGTTCGACGTGCATTTCATTTATCTCGAAGGACTGGCCCTAGACAAGGCGGGAGCATATGAGGCTGTAGCCCTCGCCCGTCATCAGCTGGCGCAGGAACCCTTGTTTCAGAACCTGGCTACACGCGGGCCGAGCAATTGCTCCAACTCATAATCTATTACTGGAAAATCTAATGTCTCAGATACGTCTACCTTTCGCTACGCTATCGGCCGCCGCTTATGAGGGGCTCCTGGCAACAAACAAGGCGCTGGCCGAAAGTTCTCTTGGTACCTCACTGGTAGAACTTGTTTATTTACGGGTTTCCCAGATCAATGGCTGTGCCTATTGTCTGGGAGTGCATGCCAAGGCGTTACGCGAGGGCGGCATGGCTCAGGTCAAGCTGGACTGCCTAGCTGGATGGCGTATCAGCGAACACTTTGATAGTAGGGAAAAGGCTGCCCTTGCCTGGGTGGAGGCCCTGACCCATGTTTCCAGCCAGGGGGCACCTGATGTCCTGTATCACTCCCTGAAAGAGCACTTTAGTGACGCGCAGATTTCGGACCTGACCTTTGCCATTTCCCTGATGAATGCCTTCAACCGGCTGGCTGTCGGCATGCAGCTTTAAAGGGAAGGCCTCTAGCGCATTCTGTTTGGTGAAAGGTTCACTGTAGGCTTTGGTAAGGCAGTAGTTTGCTGGCGCTGACAGGCTCGATACTGGTTGCCGGGATTGGTGCTTTTGAGCTACGTGGCATG
>NZ_DEYV01000011.1:0-23982 GCF_002364655.1 Pseudomonas sp. UBA3149 | reverse complement strand
TCAGGTGCCCTATGACCTGCCGGCCAGCAAGACCCGCAGCGTTTTCAAGACCCTGAGCACACCCGGCGGTGGTGGATATAACGAGCTGCGCATCGAGGATAAGAAAGGCCAAGAACAGATCTACATTCATGCTCAGCGGGACTGGGACGAGAACATTGAGCACGACCAGAAGATCCGCGTAGGGCATGAGCGACACGACATTGTCGAGGCCAACAGCTACACGGAATACAAGGCTGAGGAACACCGCACTACGGATGCAGACCGCAAGGTTGAGATCAAGACTAACGACCACCTCACCGTAGGGCAGAACCAGCATATCCAACTGGGAACAGCCCAACTCACCCAAGCTGGCCGGGAAATCCACCTGAAAGCCGGTCAAAAAATGGTCATCGAAGCAGGGATCGAACTTACCCTAAAGGCTGGCGGTAGCTTCATCAAGCTAGACCCCAGCGGCGTCACGATCATTGGTCCCATGGCCAAAATCAACGCAGGTGGCTCAGCCAGCAGCGGCTCGGGTATTGCGATTGAGCTTCCCCGCTTACCGGGCGAGGCGGATGTGGATAAGGCTGGGGTATTACTCACTCAAGCCTTAGTAAACGAATCCGAAAAGATTAAACGCAAGCCCAAACGAATGTTGAATTTCTCTAGCTGATAGAAACAAGCAAACCTATCAGGCAGTACATGGATTGTAGGTAATACAAGTGACGGAATTAAGTAGCGTTCAACAGTGGAGCTATCCCTTTAACTTAAAGGGAGAAGAAGGCCAATCCAGCAAGCCCGTAACTGACCCACTACAATACTTTGATGCTCTGGCGAAAGCTAAGGGTGGCTATTATCCCATTGGTAAAAATGGTTTGTGGCATGGTGGTGTCCATTTCGATAGTGGTACTGCCGCCTCTCTAGATCAATCAGCCATCCGCTGCATTGCAGATGGTGAAGTAGTTGCTTATCGAATCGACGACACCTACAAAAAGTCAAATTTCAGCAGTGGTGAAAAATTATTTTCTACCGGATTCGTTCTGGTCAGACATAAATTGGAGCTGCCTAAATTAGATGAACAAGCAAACGCTACCAACATTCCTGCAGAACAGCCCTCTTTAATCTTTTACAGCCTGTATATGCATCTATTGGATTGGGCAGGTTATACAAAAGAAAACGCACCTACACCGCCTAACTTTCTTAACAAAGCCGTATATACCGTAAAGGCGGATAAAGCGACTGACGTGGTTAAGGGCCTACGAGTACGCACAGCGCCCAGAAACGGCCAGATTAAGGCTGTCCTACCTAAGGGCACTAGAGTCAAGCTAGGTGAGCAAAGCGCGACCAATAATAAATGGTACCGCTTGGTTAGTATCTTAGAAGGGCAAGCGTTACCCGCCATCAATCTGGATGAGGAGTGCTGGATATTTGAGGGCCAGCTTGACCATACCGATGTTTCAGATGAGCGTTTAGTTGGCGTCAAGGCTAATGACACTGAGCCGACACTGGCACCGCAGAAAGGACTAAACATACGTAAGGCTGCCACAGGTGCAGATAAAAACCTGCTTACAGGACTAATACCTGTAGATGTAACCTTTACTTTGGAAGCAGATACTGGTCGTTATTGTAAGATCAAAGAATTTATTTCAGGTCAAAACATCCTTCCTCTTAAAGAAGACTGCTTAAAGAATATTAGTGGTTATGTATATAAAGAATGTCTACAGGCCAGTAGAACCCCACCTACGTTAAATGATATTCATGTTCTGGATTCGCCCCACCCTATAAGGGCCGGGGAAATCATAGGACATTTAGGTATCTATCAAAACCACGACGATACTGCTGCTGAACCCATGCTCCATTTGGAAGTGTTCAGCTGCGAAGACGTCCCTGCGTTCATAGAAAAAACCAAAGCTGCAGCAGCGAGCCTTCCTGATGATAAAAAGAATTTACTTAAAATTCACAAGGGGGATAGTAAATTAATAAGCCATCGCTCTGATATTAGCGCGTCTAATCCCCCCAAGATTTCGGATGCAGGGAACCTAATTGGAGTAGACATGGTTTTCAATCTTGAAGTACTCAACAATTATCCTCAAGATCGAAAGATTACTGTAACCGAGACATCGCCGGGTAGTACAACTAGCAAAACTAGAACTTGGTGGCGCCTAGATAATATCTTAGCGGACCAGCAGGGAAACAAAATTAGTGGATGGCTTACAGAACAGTCCGAACTTACTACGCGTCACAGTCCTTGGGAATGGGAAGGATTTGACTTTATTAGCGAGACGCCGTGCAACCTGGACCATCTAGCCTGCCACTTTGATAATTCGGGCCAGCTAGATGAGAGCGAGCAGGCAGATTATGCGGCACGTATCGATCTTTCGGATAACGGTCCGATCAAAAAGCGCCTATATGACATTATAGACACTAACAATGACAAAAGGCTTTCTTCTGAAGAGATCAAAGCCGCTTTAGCTTTTCCTTGGAATGCTCAGCCAATGTGTCAATTTATTGCCAGCTACACAAGCGAATGGTATTGGGAACCGACATATTGGGATAGTTTAGATAATCTAATGGGCCACATCACTGAGGAGCCAAATTTATTTTGGACCGAAGAAAAGAGAAGAATCAAAAGCTTAAGCTTTCTTAATAGACTTAAAGAGAGCGGAAAAATTATCGAAAACAAACTGTGGCACCTAAACTTCTTAAGCATAGTATCTAACCACAAGAAAATCGAAGATTTTTTAATAACAAGAGAACAGCTTTCAGAGATTATGTCTTCTTCTCCTCAAGACACAATAGAAAAATATATTATACCTATAAACAAAACACTAAAATTATTTGAAATAAACACACCTTTGCGCATAGCTCATTTCTTGGCTCAGATAGCGCATGAAACAAATGAGCTAAAAAATGTTGAAGAGCTAGCCTCAGGTAAAAACTATGAGGGGCGAGATGACTTAGGGAATAACCAACTTGGTGATGGTCCAAAATTTAAAGGTAGAGGACTTCTTCAAATAACTGGCCGTAAAAACTATACAGATTGCCAAAACTTTTTGAATGGCGTTCCTGAGTATTCCTCGTTAGATATAACGTCTTCTACCGATAGTGCTAGAGCCCTTGCTAACGATCCGATGTTAGCCGCTATGGCATCAGGTTATTTTTGGTTATATTTGAAGCCGAAATTAAACTCTAAGGCAGACAACGATGACTTATTTTGGGTATCCGTTTATATAAATGGATGGGCACCGCAGGAAGACCCCTATTACCCTGAACGCTCCAGAGAGCCTAACCACATGAGGGATAGGGCCAGAATGTTACAGAAAGCTAAAAAAGCCTTAGGTATAGAATAATGAAATGGACAACCCTGTTATTATTGGCAATTTTAACAAAATCCTGTTTTGCAGAGGATTTAAAAATAATTGAGAAATTTCCTATCCAAGGACAAATAGGAAACCAAACTATTTTCATGATGTTGGTAAGGGAAGACAGCGAGGTACATGGAACCTATTATTATATAAAATATAAAACTCCAATCAAATTAACAGGAAAATGGAATTATAGCTCTTTAAGTCTTATAGAAAACCAAGATCAAACAAAAGCTGAAATAGATGCAAAAATTGATGAGAACTTAAACATAGCAGGAAAGTGGACAGGAAATAAGAAATATGATTTTACTGGAAATATTTTGATAAACCCTTACAAAAATATATTTGAAAATATAGCTATTAAAACAAGCAGCAACAATGAATACTATCTAATGGTTTACTTTAAAAGCAAAAAAATCCAAGAAATACCTTTAGATATTGAACCTAACATAAACGCAATTTATCTGGATGACTTTAATTTTGATGGTTATCCTGACCTTCAAGTTCCTGATATAACCTCAGGGGCTAACTCTTCTTATATTATATACATATACAATCCTAAACAAGAAGAATATGAATTAGCTCCGAAAGAAATTAGAAACCTAACAAACCCAAAAGTAGACCATTACTTAAGAGAAATAAAATCTATAATACGAGAAAACTGTTGCAGCTATAAAGCTAAAATAATAACCTCCTCAACAATAAAAAGATCCGAATTCGACTATCTCAAAGAAAAAGGCGTAGAGACAACACTTTACCTAAACAACAATCTAGAAACGAAAAAATCGATTAGCAAAGAGTACTTCGAAAAAATTTACATGAAATAATAAATAACACTATTTATAATAACCTTTTAATCCGCTCTATCAGTAGCACCGGAAACTTATCAAACCATGCCTGATTCAAGGGCGAGGGATGTGGAAGTGGGTATAGCGTAAACACGTGCCCTTTCCCCTCCTCTGCCGTCAGCGTGACCTCGGTATGGTTTGTAAAACGATCTTCGCTTTTCCAGAAGGCTTCCAGGCGTTGTTTCTCTTCTTTGGGTTGATCGATGGCAAACCAGAGGAAGGCCTCGCGACCGAAAGTGATGATGGTGCGGCCATGCCACTGTTCGATTAATAACTGTCGCATGAGTGGGTGAAAGCGTTTCTTGATCTTTTCGGACCAGGCTTTATTGCCGATGGGCTTATACGGCACGGTGTTGGCCCAGAAAAACTCCTGGCTCAGGGAGCGGCCCGCGTCAAAGTCTGGCATGGGCTTGCCATGCAAGTGCTCATAAATGACCTTGCGAGCGATCTGTCCGCCTGCACCAATAAAGGGTTCGCCGTATTTGACCTCATCACGCCCCGGATCCCGACCAAAGAAACCAACAGGTGCATCCTTACGCCCTAAGCCAATAATGGGATCCAGTGGATCCTTTTGGTACTTCTCATAGACCTCTGTATCGATGCCTTCAATGGTGCTAGCGATCTCACGAAAGGCTTGTTGCATCTTTGGGTCGAGAGGCATAGGACATCCTTAGTAATCGGCTTCTTGTTTATGTGACCGATCAGAAAGGCAAAGAATTCATGGATTCGGGTAGCGCTCCGCCCCATACCCATTTTCTCAATCGCATCGATAGCAGCTTCACGCCGACCAATTGCCGTTCCGTTACGGTGCAATGGGGTAAACTCCCCCGCCTCACATCTATAGGGATAGCCATACATGTTGATCAAGGCGCTGCGAATTGGCCTGGGCCAAACCATTGTTGGGCTGGATCTGCTGACACGCCCGCGTAAGCTCAAGCGAAGCGCCGAGGCGCAGAAGCAGGTAGAAGAGCAAACAGCCGGACTTGCGCTGTATCAGTTTCAGGCATGTCCATTCTGCGTAAAGACGCGCCGAGCCATGCACAAGCTGAACCTGCCCATTGCTCTACGTGACGTCAAGAAGGATCCGGAGCACCGCGAAGCCTTGTTGGCAGGTGGCGGACGTATCAAGGTGCCTTGCCTCCGGATCGAGGAAGAAGGCCGTACCGCCTGGATGTATGAGTCCAACGATATCATTGCGTATCTGAACAAACGTTTCGCGCCAGCGAGCCGCTAAATGAAAAAGCCCGATCATGTCGGGCTTTTTTATAGCTTTATCGCTTGCACTGATTACAGATCGGCTTCTTCTACTTTACGGACTTTAGTAGCGTCGATGGCATATGAGGCTTCGGCCAAATCGTTATCTACCTTTTCGATCTTCATCGCCCCTATAACCCAATAAGGCTCGTAGATATCCGGTAAGGGAACGCCCTTTGGAAAGCGCACCAGTACGATCTGGTTAGGCGGTGGCGGTGGAACATGGATGCAGGCACCTGGATAGGGCACCAGGAAAAATTCAGTGAAATTGCCTTTGCTGTTGCTTTCCAGCGGAACCGGATAACCGCCCAGGCGAATTGTCTTCCCATTCATGGCAGCCACTGTGCGCGTGGAGTGCATGACGGCCGGCAGGTTGCTGTCTTTTTGCTTGAGTCCGCCCTTGCTCTCAAAACCGCCTGGTAATTCGGGCGTGTCATGGGTGATCTCGGGCATGTCTTCCAGTGCCTTGCGATCCGATTCTGGCATGAGGGCCAGCCAATCGGTCTCAGGCGGCTCGCCTTCTCGGGCTACGGCAGTTGTAATCTGGGAAAAAAGAAGCAGTACGGCGAGGATGAGATAGCGCATGGCAAGAAGAGTATCGGGCAATTGGGTTGCACTAGTGTGAAGCTTCTTGGCGTTGAACCCAACTGCCCGGACGGGAAATTAACGACGCTTGGTCACCATACCCCAGATGAACAGGACGATGATGGCACCGACGACTGCTCCAATGAAACCGGCGCCCTCGCCTGCACGGTAGATACCGATAGCCTGACCGCCGTAGGTGGCAACCAGCGAGCCGACGATACCCAGGATGATCGTCATGATCCAACCCATGCTGTCGTCGCCAGGCTTGAGGAAACGTGCGATCAAGCCAACGATGAGGCCGATGATGATGGTTCCAATAATGCCCATGAATCTTTCCCCTTCTGTGGTTTGCTCGATACGGCATGTGCCGCTTGCTTAATCCGACAGTAGGAAAAACGCAGGGGTTCAGCAAAATTTTTATCAAGCGAAGCGGAACTCGGACCCTCGTGCGAAGAGGGCCCGTTTCGGTCACGCTTTAATCAAGGTTTCGACGTCAGCAATACGTGCTTTCAATGTGGCCGCATCGCTGCAACGCAGTGTGGCATGCCCAACCTTGCGGCCCGCCTTGAACGCCTTGCCATAATGATGCAGGTGACAATCATCGATCTGCAGAACCTGCTCCACGGCCGGGACCTTGCCGATGAAGTTAAGCATGGCGCTCTCACCAACCTTCGCGGTTGAACCCAGCGGCAGACCTGCTACAGCGCGCAAATGGTTCTCGAACTGGCTGCTTTCGCTGCCCTCGATGGTCCAATGACCAGAGTTATGCACACGGGGAGCAATTTCATTGGCCTTCAGCCCACCATCGACCTCAAAGAACTCGAACGCCAGCACGCCGACATAATCGAGCTTGTCGAGTACACGGCCTACGTAGTCCTCCGCCAGCGCCTGCAAGGGATGGTCTGTACTGGCAATAGACAGCCGCAGGATTCCGCTTTCGTGGGTGTTGTGTACCAGTGGATAGAAACGTGTCTCGCCGTTACGAGCACGTACGGCAATCAACGACACCTCGCCGCTAAACGGCACAAAGCCTTCAAGAATGCACGGTACACTACCCAGCTCGGCAAAGGCGCCTTCGACATCCGCTTGGCTGCGCAGGACCTTCTGACCCTTGCCGTCATACCCTAGGGTACGTGTCTTCATCACAGCCGGCAGACCGATGCGTACGGCGGCAGCGTCAAGGTCAGCCTGGGATTGGATGTCGGCAAACTCAGGCGTCGGGATGCCCAGATCCTTGAACATGGTTTTTTCGAACCAGCGATCACGGGCGATACGCAAGGCTTCCGCCGAGGGAAAAACCGGAACGAACTGGGATAGGAACGCGACGGTTTCAGCGGGCACACTCTCGAATTCGAATGTGACCAGATCGACCTCATCCGCCAGCTGACGCAGGTGGTCCTGGTCGCTGTAGTCGGCTCGAATGTGCTCGCCCAATGCGGCAGCGCAGGCATCCGGAGCAGGGTCCAGAAACGCAAAATCCATACCCAGCGGAGTACCCGCCAGCGCCAGCATGCGGCCCAGTTGGCCACCACCGATGACTCCGATTTTCATCAGGCTTCCCTCGGATCCGGATTGTCCAGAACGGTACGCGTCTGCTCCTCACGGAAGCGATTCAGCGCCTCGTGATACTCGGGATACTTGCCGCCCAGAATACTGGCCGACAACAGCGCCGCGTTGATAGCGCCCGCCTTGCCGATGGCCAGGGTGGCGACAGGAACGCCCGCTGGCATCTGTACGATCGACAGGAGTGAGTCGACGCCTGACAGCATGGAAGACTGCACCGGCACGCCCAGTACAGGCAAATGCGTCTTGGCTGCACACATACCTGGCAGATGTGCTGCACCGCCTGCGCCTGCAATGATGACCTCGATGCCGCGCCCCGCCGCTTCTTCAGCGTACTGGAACAGCAGGTCGGGAGTCCGGTGGGCAGAGACCACCTTCACTTCAAAGGGAATGCCCAGCTTTTCCAGCATGTCGGCGGTGTGGCTCAAGGTAGACCAGTCGGACTTGGAGCCCATGATCACGCCTACGAGTGCGCTCATCGTCGTGCCTCTTGTCAGGCGCCCGCAGGCGCATCAGAAACCAACAAGCCACGTCGGAGGACCGCACGTGGCTTGTATATGCAGACCGGTATGTAGACCGGCCTCAGGGGCCACTGAGTATACCGTAAAGCCAGACCGGACAAAGAGGTTGAACGACCTTTTATAACGACGGGTTATTTCATGTCTGGCTGCCTGTCCAGAGGCACTTCAAGCAGTCGTCCCAGCGCCTGCTTCGAGCTTGCGCCATAACAGCCTCACCGCTGCCTTGCGCACGAGCGAGCAGCGATACAGGCGAATCTCCAGTGGAATCTGCCATTGCTCACCGCCACAAGGCACCAGCTCTCCCCGGGAGAGCTCGGCGGTCACACTCAGATGCGGCACCCAGGCAATGCCCAGCCCCTGTAAGGCCATGCTCTTGAGGCTATCGGCCATGGCCGTCTCGTAGACAGTGGTATAGCGCAGCTTGCGCTGACGTAGCAGCAAATTGACCGAGCGCCCGAGAAAGGCCCCGGCACTATAGGCAAGCAAGGGAAAGTTCTGGCCACTCTCCAGGTCGTACAACGGCGAGCCATCTTCCCGGGCTGCACACACGGGCAGCATTGAGGTCAGCGCCAGATGAATAGAAGGGAAGATCTCCGGATCCATCTGCAAGGCGGCGTCAGGATCGTAAAACGCCATCATGAGATCGCAGCCGCCTTCCCTCAAGGCATGAACCGCTTCGCCGACGTTGGTGGCAATCAGACGACTCGCAATGTTGAGCCCTTCGCTTCGCAGACGAGCAATCCATCCCGGAAAGAACCCCAGCGCCAGGGAGTGTGCCGCCGCAAATTGCAGCACCTCGCCCTGCCCGCCTTCCAAGTGATGAAGGTGGCGGATCACTTCGCCAAGCTGCTCCACCACACTGCGCGCGGTGACCAGAAAGAGCTGTCCGGACTCGGTCAGCGATACTGGTGTACGCGATCGGTCAATCAGGGTCAGCCCCAGGCTTTGCTCCAGGCTGCGAATACGTCGGCTGAACGCAGGTTGAGTCACGAAGCGGCGCTCGGCCGCCTGGGAAAAACTATGGGTGGCAGCCAGGGCAATAAAGTCTTCAAGCCATTTCAGTTCAAGGTTCATGGTCATACTCAAGGGGATGGATACGCCTGCCGATCCCGACGCGTCACATCACATCATATGCAATTTCGGCATAGGGTGCGCCGATACAGCATTGGTCAGCGTCTGGCTGGAAGCCTTATTGTATAACGCATCAGGCTTTTGCCACCCACCGGGAAGTGATCCCCTATCATGTCCGAATCTGCATTATCTCGCCTCGAAAAAGATCTGCTTGGTACCCTCGAAGTCCCCGCTGAAGCCTATTACGGCATTCAGACGCTGCGTGCGGTCAACAACTTCCGCCTCTCCGGCGTTACGCTGTCTCACTACCCCAAGCTGGTCGTTGCGCTGGCGATGGTGAAGCAGGCCGCTGCCGAGGCGAACTATCGCCTGGGCTATCTGCCGGGAGACAAGTACGAAGCCATCGTGATGGCCTGTACCAAGATCATCAACGGTGAATACCACGACCAGTTCGTGGTGGACATGATTCAGGGTGGCGCGGGTACGTCCACCAATATGAACGCCAACGAGGTTATTGCCAACGTGGCGCTGGAAGTCCTCGGTCATGGCAAGGGTGAGTACAAATACCTGCACCCGAATAATGATGTAAACATGGCGCAGTCCACTAACGATGCCTACCCAACAGCGATCCGCCTGGGTTTGCTGCTGGGCCATGACACCCTGCTTTCCAGCCTGGAGAGCCTGATCGAGTCGCTGTCAGGCAAGGCGGTGGAATTCGCCAGTGTTCTGAAGATGGGTCGTACCCAGCTTCAGGACGCTGTACCGATGACCCTCGGCCAGGAGTTCCGTGCCTTCGCTACTACGCTGGGCGAGGATCTAGGCAAATTGAAAACCATTGCGCCGGACCTGCTGACCGAAGTGAACCTGGGTGGTACGGCTATCGGTACCGGCATTAATGCGGATCCTGGCTATCAAACCTTGGCCGTGCGCAGCCTGGCTGAAATCAGTGGCCAACCGCTCAAGCCTGCCGCCGATCTGATCGAGGCCACCTCCGACATGGGTGCCTTCGTACTGTTCTCCGGCATGCTCAAGCGCCTGGCGGTCAAGCTGTCCAAGATCTGCAACGACTTGCGCCTGCTCTCCAGCGGCCCGCGTACCGGCATCAATGAGATCAATCTGCCAGCCCGTCAGCCAGGCAGTTCGATCATGCCGGGTAAAGTGAATCCCGTTATTCCAGAAGCCGTTAATCAGGTCGCCTTCGAGGTGATCGGCAATGATCTGGCGCTGACCCTGGCAGCTGAAGGCGGACAGCTTCAGCTTAACGTGATGGAGCCCTTGATCGCCTACAAGATCTTTGACTCGATCCGCCTGCTCAAGCGTGCCATGGACATGCTGCGCGAGCACTGCATCGATGGCATCACGGCTAACGTCGACCGCTGCCGCGAGCTGGTGGAGCATTCCATTGGCCTGGTCACGGCGCTCAACCCTTACATCGGCTACGAGAACTCGACCCGTATTGCGCGTATGGCGCTGGAAACCGGCCGTGGTGTGCTGGAGCTGGTCCGAGAAGAAAACCTGCTCGACGAGATGACCCTGGCTGACATTCTTCGCCCGGAAAACATGATCGCTCCGCGCCTGGCGCCGAAAAAACTCAACGCTTAACCGGCGCTCCTCACACCCCCTCGTGAGGAGCTTTGAGCGGGTGCCCTCGGGTGCCCGCTTTTTTTTGAAGCTCTCTAAATCAGGCTTATCAGCCACATACGTTATCAAAGGCAGGTGGTTTTTACCGCTTGCCCGTTGCAACAAGCAGCACTGTTTCAATAGATCCTTTGAGGCAGTTAGATTTGATCTCTTCTGCTCTCTTCTGGATGATACGCGCGCTAACCTTGCCGCCTGCCGTGTTTCCGGCTCGCACACCTTGCGATTTAGGGGTTCTGTCATACCCTTGGGTTGGCACTGAAGGCAGCGGATATCCCATTGATGGCTTACCGCTCGCCCACATAATGCCTTGGCCAGGAATTATCCGGAGCCCAGGTGCTTCCATTACTACAATTAGGCGAAAGCACTCATGCTTGATCTCCTGAATGACTTTCTTTGGGGCAAACTGCTCATTGTCGGCCTGATTGGCCTGGGTATTGTCTTTACCTTGTTTTCGGGCTTCGTGCAGTTCCGCTATTTAGGCAGCATGTTCGGCATCCTTGGTGAAGCCTTTCAACGAAAACCCGGACAATTGAGCTCCTTCCAGGCGCTGATGCTTAGCGTGGCGGGCCGTGTAGGTGCCGGTAACATTGCAGGGGTTGCGGTTGCCGTTACGCTGGGTGGTCCAGGGGCGGTCTTCTGGATGTGGGTAGTAGCTCTGCTAGGCATGGCTACAAGCTATTTCGAATGTGCATTGGCCCAGCTGTACAAGCGTAGCGATGGCAACGGCCTGTACCGGGGCGGCCCTGCCTTCTATATTCAGCATGGCTTGAAGCAGCGCTGGCTGGGTATCCTGTTTTCGATCCTGCTGTTGGTGACGTTTGGTCTGGGCTTCAGCGCACTGCAGTCCTATACGATCGCCTCCTCGCTCTCCGACTCGCTGGGCCTGCCTACGCTGGTTACCGGGCTGGTCTTCACGGCAGTAATAACCCTGATCATCTTTGGTGGCGTGGTACGGATCGCCAAGGTAGCCGACATTCTGGTACCGGTAATGGCGCTGTCTTACATAGCCATTGCGCTGGGTGTAATCGTTCTGCACATTGATCGTGTTCCCGAGGCGTTGACCCTGATCGTACGCAGTGCCTTTGGCCTTGAACCTGCGTTTGCCGGTGGCCTGGGTGCAGCGCTGATGATGGGCGTCAAGCGTGGCCTGTTCTCCAACGAGGCGGGTCTGGGTAGTGCTCCAAACGTGGCCGCCGTAGCGGAAGTTTCCCACCCGGCAGCCCAGGGCGTTGTGCAGTCCTTCAGCGTATTCATTGATACCCTGATCATCTGTACCTCCACCGCACTCATCATCCTGCTGTCTGGCGTCTATGAGCCGGGCGCCGATATCCCCGGTGTTGTTCTGACCCAGACGGCACTGGCCGCGACGGTTGGCGAGTGGGGCCGTGTCTTCATCAGTATCGCCCTGCTGCTGTTCGCCTTCACAACGATCATCTACAACTATTATCTGGGTGAGAATGCCTTGAGCTTCTTCACCAAGAGCCGCGTGGCGCTGATGATCTATCGGGTTCTGGTGGTGGCGCTGGTGATCTGGGGCTCACAACAAGACCTGACTACCGTGTTCGGCTTTGCCGACCTCACCATGGGCTTGCTGGCAGTGGTCAACCTGATCTCCCTGGCATTCCTGTTCAAGGTGGGTCTGCGCATCATGCGTGACTATGACCGTCAGATCCGGGCAGGAAAAAAGGTTCCAACATTCGACCCCAAAGACTTTGCCGATCTGGATCTTGATCCGGCGGTCTGGAAAGCCTCTGCCTCGGCCAAGGACATGACAAAGCCATGATTCAAACCGGTCACTCACAACGCCTGATGGTGCTTTATACCGGCGGCACCATCGGTATGCAGGCCACCGAAAACGGTTTGGCGCCCGCCTCAGGCTTTGAGGCACGCATGCGTGCCTTTCTGGCCCAGGCGCCTGAGCGGGCGTTACCGGAGTGGCATTTCCGGGAGGTGCTGCCTCTGATGGACAGCGCCAACATGACGCCAACCTATTGGCTAGCGCTCAGTGCAGCTATAGTCGAGGCAGCCAAACAGGGCTACACCGGCGTACTGGTGCTGCATGGAACCGATACGCTGGCCTACACCGCGGCGGCAATGAGTTTTCACCTGCTAGGGCTCGATATTCCTGTTGTACTGACAGGCTCGATGCTTCCGGCCGGCGTACCGGACAGCGACGCCTGGGAAAACCTGGACGGTGCCTTGCAGACGCTTGCAGACGGTGCCCCCGAGGGCGTGCACGTTTACTTTCACGGCGAGCGGTTACATGCGGCCCGCTGCAGCAAGATTCGCAGCTTTGGCCGTCATCCATTTAAGACACTGGCGCGCCAGCGGCTGGCCCAACCACGTCAGGCTGTACCCGCCGAGCTAAAGGCGGGCCAAGCCAGACAGGTTGCCCAAGTAGCGGTTCTACCACTGTTTCCGGGCATCTCGGCTCAGCACGTATCTGCCCTTGTAGGTACCGGCGTGCAGGGCCTGGTGCTCGAATGCTATGGCAGCGGAACAGGTCCCAGCGGCAATGATGCTTTCCTGACCAGCCTGAGCGAAGCGTCTGCCAAGGGCGTTGTACTGCTTGCCGTCACGCAGTGCCACGAAGGGGGCGTCGAACTCGATGTCTACGAGGCAGGCAGCAGGCTGCATGCCTGCGGCGTTGTGTCGGGTGGCGGCATGACACGCGAGGCGGCTGTCGCCAAACTGCAGGTGCTGATTGGCTCGGGCTTAGCGCCTGAGCAGGTCAACCACTGGCTGCAGCAGGATCTCTGCGGCGAGCTTGGCGAATAAGCCATACGAAAAAAGGGCCCCGAAGGGCCCTTTTTTTCACCTACCGCTTAGCAACCGGTCAGCTGAGTAACAGGACGTTCACCCGGGAAGAACACCGGACGAATACGGACTCCTACGCTGTTGCCGATAAAGGCTGCGACCAGCCACAGCCAGCCATGCAGACTGCCGGAGGCGATACCACTAAAATACGCCCCGATGTTGCAACCGTAGGCCAGACGTGCGCCATAGCCCAGGAGCAGGCCCCCTATCATGGCAGCTACCAGCGAGCGCGTCGGAATCTTCAGACTGGGCGCGAAGCGTCCAGCCAGACCCGCGGCAATCAATGCCCCCAGGATGATGCCGAAATTCATCACGCTGGTAACATCGAGCCACACAGGCTGGCTTAGGGCCTTGGCGTTAGCCGGCAATTGCCAGAAGTCCCAGCTGGCAACATCGATACCTAGCAGCTGAGCGCCTTTGGCACCCCAGACCGCAAAGGCTGACGTGATCCCCCACGGACGACCCGCCAGGGCCAGCGTACAGAAGTTCAGGATCGCCAAGGCAATAGCGCCCCAAACCAGCGGCCACGGCCCGCGCAGAAAACGCGCTGCGCCTTGATGCTCATTGGGTACCGTCGCTTCCAGACTGCCATAGCGACGGCGCTCCAGACGCACCGTCATCCAGGCAATAAAGGCAAACAGCGCCAGGCTGACTGCAATACCTGGCACAACGCCCAGGCTGGTCACCAGGGAAATCTTGGGCAATGAAGGCAACGCGAACCACCACCCCAGATGATGCGTAGCGATAACGGAGCCGATTACGAAGAACAGCAGCGTTACCAGCATGCGTGCGTTACCACCCCCCACCGTAAACAAGGTACCGGAAGCACAACCGCCGCCTAACTGCATACCGATGCCAAAGATAAAGGCACCGATTACAACGGAGGTTCCTGCAGGCGATACCAAGCCGGTAACCGGCTGGCCAAACAGCGTACCGGCACCTAGGGCCGGGAAAAACAGCACAACGGCAATGGCCAGCATGAGCATCTGAGCACGCAGGCCCGCGCCACGCCGGTCACGAATGAACACCCGCCAGGCAGACGTGAATCCGAAAGCGGCATGATAAAGCGTCAGCCCCAGTGCACCGCCCAGGATGAACAGCAAAGCTTGCCGTCCGCTGACAGCCATATCCAAAAACACAGCCCCCAGAACCACCAGCCCCAGCGCCACTACTGGCGTGGTGATCTGGCGAGGCGCCGTGGACGTAATAGAAAGGCTCATTGAGAATCCTCGACATCATTAAGCCTGACTATTTTAGTCAAGAATTAGCGCGATACCAATATCTAAATGTCATATCCACCATTAAGACGGCTATTAGTCCGCTGGTCCGGTGAAGATTACAGGATGTGAACTATTTCGCTAAATTTGGTCTTTTGGTGATGGCAAAACGCTACATCCCTAAAGGCCAGGTGCTGCTCATTCATGAGCTCTACCGTGAGCTTCGCACTTTCAAACAGGTTCCGGCATGACCTTATCCAGCGATCTTGGCAAGCAAATCGAGATTGATATTGCTTATCCGTCTCGCGTGCTGATGTTTAGCGCCATGGTCGAGAATCAATACCAAGACGATATCCACAGGCGGCGCAAGCGACATATCTATCGGTCACATGTAACCGCTTTCTTCGCCTATAACAGCTTTCTTCTTTGTGAATGGCTAATGTTGAAGGACATTTTCTTTCAAGCCATTCTCTGGCATTTATTTTGCGCCTCGCTGCCAACACTGGCCTGTCTTTTTACCCTGAAGAAAACGAATTCTTATCGACTCAGGGAGGTCTGTGCCTGGCTGCCCTGCCTTGCAGGATTTATCGCCGCGGTAGCCATTATCCTGTCGTCCTCGTCACCGGACAGAGCCTTGTGTCTGTTTTCACTTCCTTTGATCCTGATCTACGCTAATAACACCACGGCGTTGCCGTTCCGATACGCTTTGCCTTTTACGATACTGGTACTTCCAATCATCGTGGGCTGCGCCTTTACCGTAAACATGACCTTTCCCCAAGGGCTGTTTGCTACCTGCATTGCTCTGGTCACCGGTGCCTTTTCCCTACTGGCCAATTTCTGGCTGGAGCGCTCGGAGCGGTATTCCTATCTGCTTAATCTCAGGGAAAAACTGCGTGTTCAGAGTCTTTCCAGTACGAACCGTACCCTGCAGACGCTTTCAGATACCGACTCGCTGACCGGTATCGCCAACCGCCGCTATTTCGTCGCACAACTGGATGATCTGTGGAATCGGTACGAAGCAGGCGGTGCGCCTTTCTCTCTGCTGATCCTGGACGTTGACCACTTCAAGCGCTTCAACGACCTGTATGGGCATCCGGCCGGTGATAACTGCCTGCAGTGCATTGTTTCTGCCTTGCGTGAGCAGCTGCGCGAAGTCGATCTACTGGCCCGGTACGGAGGTGAAGAGTTTGCCGTTCTCCTGCCTAACTGCACCCTGGAACAGGCTCATATCACCGCCGAGCGCCTGCGGGCCGCCATTGAAACATTGGGCATTCCTCATCAGGCCCGGGGCGACGAGCTGCTGATTGTCTCCATCAGCATTGGCGCAGCGTGCAGCGATCAGGAATCACCCCAGCCGGATGATCAGTCGCAATTGATTGAATTCGCCGACCGCGCGCTTTATCGGGCCAAACGGCTGGGACGTAATCAGATTGCATTGGCCAGCCGAGCGGACAGCCAACTCTTCGAGACGCCCGATGGCCTGCCCGAATTGAAGCCGGCCGATTTGCGTCGCGCTCTGGATGAGGGTCGGCTGTACATGCAGTACCACTCGATCCATGAATGCTCGAGCACAGAAGTCGTCGGCTATGAAGCCCTACTCCGCTGGGATGACCCGGCCCGGGGTCTGGTATCACCTGACTTTTTTATCCCTCTGGCCGAGCGAAGCGGATTCATCCTGGAGCTGGGCGAGTGGGCCCTGCGTACCGCCTGCCATCAGGCCGTTCAATGGCCAAAGGCCTATTCTCTTTCGGTAAATGTCTCGCCGCTGCAATTCGCCGATCCAAATTTCGCCGCGCGGGTAACCGAGGTCTTGAGAGAAACCAAGCTGGCGCCTTCACGCCTGATCCTTGAGTTGACCGAAGGTGTTCCCTTGAACATTACCCCTCAGGTCCGTGAGACGTTCGCCACCTTGCAAGCGTCCGGTATCCGCCTATCGCTGGATGACTACTGCACTGGGCATTCCAATATCGCCTATCTGCTTGCGCTACCGTTCAATACCGTAAAGATCGATTCTTCCATTATTCAGGTGGAAGATGCTGATAAGCGCCGAGCCCTGCTCAAGTCTCTGGTCGACATGAGCCGCGCATTTGGTGCCAGGATCATTGCTGAGGGTATCGAGACCCAGGAGCACCTGGATCTCTTGTGTGAGCTGGGGTGTGATCTGGCCCAGGGCTTTTTCCTGGCAGAACCCCTCCTGCCGGAAGCTCTGGCACATCAACACACCCGTTGGACGGCAGAGCGGGCCGCTTTTTAAGCGCTACCGGCTCTGCCGCTGGCTCAAGCCTCGATCTCGACCAGAACCTCGCCTGGATTGACGCGATCGCCTTTCGCCACGTGTACAGCCTTGACGGTTCCGTTGATAGAGGCCTGGATCTCGGTCTCCATTTTCATCGCCTCGGTGATAAGTACCGACTGACCCGCCTTGACCACATCACCTTCCTTGACCAATACATCGACGATATTACCCGGCATGGTCGTACTGACATCCCCAGGCGCGCTGGCCTGACGGCGCTTGCCATCACCGCCTGAAACGTAGCTATTGAGCGGCTCGAAGACCACCTCTTCCGGCATACCATCAATGGACAGATAAAAGTGCCGCTTGCCCTCGCTCTTCAGACCGATACCCGTGATATCCACCCGATAGCTTTCACCGTGTACATCAATCACGAATTCAGTCGGCACGCCTTCACGCGCCAGAGGCGTACCGCTTCCATCCGGGATGGGCAGCAGCTCTTCAGGCTGCAAGGTTCCGGCTGCACGCTCCTCCAGAAACTTGCGTCCGATATCCGGGAACATGGCAAACGTCAGGACATCTTCCTCGCACCGGGCAAGCTCTCCTGCCTCTCGGCGCAGGTTATCGAGTTCCGGCTTGAGCAAGTCGGCTGGACGCACCTCGATCACTTCCTCATTACCAATGGCTCGCTTGCGCAGCAGCTCGCAGACCTTGCCGGGTGCCTTGCCGTAACGGCCCTGCAAATACAGTTTCACTTCATTGGTGATGGTCTTGTAGCGCTCTCCCGCTAGGACATTGAAAAAGGCCTGGGTACCAACGATCTGTGATGTCGGCGTCACCAGCGGTGGATAACCCAGATCGGCGCGTACACGGGGAATTTCTGCCAGCACCTCGCCCATGCGATTGAGTGCACCCTGCTCGCGCAGCTGGTTGGCCAGGTTGGAGATCATCCCGCCCGGCACCTGATTGACCTGTACGCGGGTATCCACTCCCGTAAATTCGCTTTCGAACTGGTGATACTTCTTGCGAACGGCATGAAAGTACAGGCCGATCTCCTGCAGCAGCTCAAGGTCCAGCCCCGTGTCATAGGGCGTTCCACGCAACGCGGCAACCATGGATTCGGTCCCTGGATGGCTGGTCCCCCACGCCAGGCTGGAAATAGCGGTATCGATATGATCCGCTCCGTTTTCCACCGCCTTGAGCTGGCACATGGCAGCTACACCGGCCGTGTCATGGGAGTGAATAAACACCGGCAGATCCAATGCCTCTTTTAATGCCTTTACCAGCTCCCCCGTGGCGTAGGGTGTAAGCAACCCAGCCATGTCCTTGATCGCAATGGAATCTACGCCCATGCCTGCCATGGTCCGCCCCATCTCGACGAACGCCTCGACGGTATGCACCGGGCTGGTTGTATAAGCAATGGTGCCTTGGGCGTGCTTGCCATTTTTCTTAACAGCCTTGATAGCCGTTTCCAGATTGCGCACATCGTTCATGGCATCGAAAATCCGGAAGACGTCGATTCCGTTTTCCGCCGCCTTGGCCACAAAGGCCTCGACCACATCGTCGCTATAGTGGCGATAACCCAACAGGTTCTGGCCCCGCAGCAGCATTTGCAAACGAGTATTGGGCAAGGCAGCCCGCAACGTGCGCAAACGCTCCCACGGGTCTTCTTTCAGAAACCGCACACAGGCATCGAACGTCGCGCCGCCCCAGACTTCCAGTGACCAATACCCGACCCGATCCAGCTTGTCGCAGATGGGCAGCATGTCTTCCGTACGCATGCGCGTTGCCAGCAGGGATTGGTGTGCGTCACGCAACACGGTATCGGTAACAAAGATCTTCTTGGACATTCTTGTTTTCCTCACAGGCCGGCATGGGCGGCAATGGCGGCCGCGATGACCAGGGCCAGTTGCTCGGGGTTACGCTTGATCGAGTACTGCGTCAGCTCTGGATGGCTTTCCACAAAGCTCGTATTGAATTGGCCGCTACGAAATTCCGGGTTGCGCAAAATCGCTTCGTAATAAGGTGCGGTGGTCTTCACACCCTGCACCCGCATGTCATCCAGCGCCCGTAGGCCCCGCTCCAGCGCTTCCTCCCAGGTCAGCGCCCAGACAATCAGCTTCAAGCACATGGAGTCGTAGAACGGTGGAATCACATAGCCGGTATAGATGGCGGTATCCGTGCGCACCCCAGGGCCACCAGGTGCGTAATAGCGGGTGATCTTCCCAAAGCTGGGCAGAAAGTTGTTTTTAGGGTCTTCCGCATTGATACGAAACTGCAGGGCAAATCCACGATGGATGATGTCCTCCTGCTTGACCGACAGCGGTTGTCCAGCGGCAATCCGGATCTGCTCACGAACGATATCGATCCCGGTGATTTCCTCGGTGATCGTATGCTCGACCTGAACCCGGGTATTCATCTCCATGAAGTACACCTCGCCTTCCGCGAGCAGGAACTCCACCGTACCGGCATTCTCGTATCCGACCGCCTTGGCAGCGCGTACCGCCAGATCGCCAATATAGGCACGCTGCTCAGGTGTCAGCTGCGGGCTGGGTGCAATCTCGATGAGCTTCTGGTTGCGGCGCTGGATCGAGCAGTCCCGTTCGAACAGGTGAACGGTATTGCCCAGGCTGTCCGCCAGAATCTGAGCTTCGATATGCTTGGGATTGACGATGCACTTCTCGAGAAATACTTCAGCACTACCAAACGCCTTGGTTGCTTCGGAAATGACGCGGGGATAGGCCTGCTCTAGTTCTTCACGGCTATTACAACGCCGGATACCACGGCCGCCACCACCAGACGTGGCCTTGAGCATCACCGGATAGCCGATGCGCTCTGCTTCGATCAGTGCCTCATTCAGATCGGCTACGTTTCCTTCGGTGCCGGGGGTACAGGGCACGCCTGCTGCAATCATGCTGCGACGCGCCTCGGTCTTGTCTCCCATCCGCCGAATAACTTCAGCACTAGGGCCGACAAATTTGATCCCGCGCTGCGCACAGATCTCTGCCAGCTCGGCATTCTCGGATAAGAAGCCATACCCCGGATGTAACGCATCACACCCAGTCTCAACTGCCAGGTTTACGAGCTTGCGAGGGTTCAAATAGCCTTCGAGCGGATCGCTGCCGATGCTATGTGCTTCATCGGCCCGTTTTACATGCAACGCATGGCGGTCAGCCTCTGAATAGATGGCTACCGAGCGAATACCCATTTCGGCACAGGCACGCACGATACGTACCGCAATTTCGCCACGATTGGCGATGAGGATTTTCTTGATCACACGCCGGCCTCTTGAGCGAGATAAGGAGCCCTTTGGGCATTTGTTCTTGTTCGCTCACAAACCTAGACGGCAATAAGGATTATGGAAAATCAATAATTATTAGCGTATCTATAAGGTATTTCTTATAAATCAACGATGAGGTTGGCCCAGCCATGCGTAAACCCTTGATGCGTATCACCTTACGTCAGCTGCAAGTGTTTGAGGCCGTATGCGAGACACGCTCCTACAGCCGTGCAGCTGACGTCATGGCCCTAACGCAACCGGCCGTCAGCCTGCAGATTCGCCAGCTGGAAGAGCTGCTCGGACAACCACTGTTTGAATACAGTGGCAGAACCCTTTACCTGACCGAAGCCGCCGATGCCTTGCTGCGCGCCGGACAGGATATCTTTGGACGCCTCAACAGTCTCGATATGCAGCTCTCCAATCTCCTGGGCTCGCTTCACGGACAACTCCGTCTGGGGGTAGAAACCAGCGCGCAATACCTGGCGCCCCATCTGTTCGCTGCCTTCAAGCAGCAGCACCCGGAGGTCAGTGTTCATCTCTGCGTGGGCAACCACGATCACATGCTCAGACGGCTGTCTGAAAACCGAGACGAAATCATGATCATGTCTCTGGTACCGTCAGACCGAGACCTGGAGTTTCTTCCCTTTCTCAACAACGAGATTGTTGCAGTGGCCGCTCCGGAACATCCTGTCAGCCAAACCGGCAGCCTTACCTTGAAGGACCTGAGCGATTGTCCGCTACTGGTACGAGAGTCGGGCTCCGGCACCCGTCAGGCATGTGACGAGTACTTCAAGCAAAAGCGAGCCCACTTTTCAGACGTACAGGAGCTGACCTCGCTGGAAGCCATACGGGAAGGTGTCATTGCCGGATTGGGTATTGCCCTGCTTCCACGACTGGCCGTCCATCGAGAGCTTAAGGCTGGTGTACTGTGCGAGCTATCGGTGCAGGAACTTCCACTTTGCCGCAGTTGGTGCGTGGTTCATCCGCGCAGCAAACGCCTGTCTCCTGTGGCACAGGCGTTTTTTAACTTCATTCGGGAAGAACGGAGTCGAATCGCCGCGCTAGCCGAACGAATCAGTGGGCTGAGAGCTGAGCGCTCATAGCGACCGAAGCAGAAAATAGTTCGGGATAATCCGTTAACTCCTGCTCCAGACGTAACTGCTCGTTGCGATCCTCAATGGCACGTCGAAAGGCCATTCGGCGTTGATCCGCCAGTTTACGGCGAGTTTTGGCGTCGAGAAAATCGCTGTCCATAGACATGGCCATACCGTATCTCCCAAGCAAAGATGGAGCCTTTAGCCTGCTCAGGAAAGATGACGGTTTGGCGAAGCCTTGGTGAAGCTTAAGGGACAGCCGAAGAGCTGCACCTGATCATCAATGCGAGTCGCGCTCGTCCTGATGTTTGATGCTCTTGGGTGATAACCGCAGGCTTCGCAGACTGCGCTTGACACCTTTGAGGTGGTTGACCAGCGTCGGGCCCCGGGACATCGCCACCCCCATCGCCAGCACATCGATAATGACCAGGTGTGCAATACGTGATGTCAGCGGCGTATAGATCTCGGTATCTTCCGGCACATCGATCGTCAGGCTGACATTGGCTAACTCTGCCAAAGGCGTCTGGCTTGGACAGATCGTGATCAGTTTGGCCCCACTGTCCCGGACCAGGTTGGCCGTGATCAACAGGTCTTTCGAGCGTCCCGACTGGGAAATACAGATCGCCGCGTCATCCGGCGTCAGGGTTGCCGCCGACATCGCCTGCATGTGGGGATCAGAATAGGCAAACGCACTGAGCAGAAGACGGAAGAACTTGTGCTGGGCATCCGTCGCCACGGCGCCAGAAGCGCCAAAGCCATAGAACATTACCCGCTTGGCCTTGGAAATCTCTTCGATAGCCTGCTCTAGCGCCTGCATGTCCAAGCGCTCGCGGATATCCATCAGCGTGTGCAGCGTGGTATCGAAAATCTTCAGGCTGAAATCGACAACCGAGTCGTTCTCATGGATGGCGAACTGTCCAAAACTCGCCCCTGAAGCCAGGCTCTGGGCCAGACGCAGCTTCAAGTCCTGAAAACCATCGCACCCAATAGCACGGCAGAACCGCACGATAGTTGGCTCACTAACCCCTACCTCATGAGCAAGATCCGCCATCGAACTGTGCATGACAGCCGCAGGATCCAGCATGACGTGCTCAGCCACCTTGAGCTCAGACTTGCGCAATAAATGGCGCGACTGGGCGATATGTTGCATCAGGTTCACAAGCGGCACTCGACTAGCAGAGGTGGAAAAGGCATGTAGTGGTACGTCTTTATACTACATCGACGCCAGGTCATTCATTCACTTAGTATTTCGCGTAATGGACATCTTTGCACTGAAGCCATAAGACAACCCGTCTACAGCGCAACTTTTGGCACACCCCCACCCGTCCACATCCTCGAAAAAAGCACAGACAAGGCGAGTTCACTCGCTTCTAGCGTAGTGCGCAAGATTTCTGCCTTAATGCGCAAAAAGCTGCGCACCTTTATGTGACAGCTGTCGCAAAGCTCATGCGGAACACACTTCATTAAATCATAACTTATTGATTAATAAAGAATTTATTTTATTGGCACAGGGTTTGTAATAGGTATGGCTCCCGGGCCAAGGGCCCACTATTCAGGCAAGGAGAGCATCATGCCAACACCCGCGTATCTGTCCCTCGAAGGCACCAAGCAAGGTCTGATCACTGCAGGCACCTTCACGGAAGACTCCGTCGGCAATATCTTCCAGGAAGGCCATGAAGACCAGATTCTGGTTCAGGCTTTCAATCACCAGGTCATCATCCCACGCGATCCGCAGTCCGGTCAGCCGACTGGTCAGCGTGTACACAAGCCGCTGATGATCACCAAGGTCTTCGACAAGTCCTCTCCGCTGATCTTCAACGCACTGACCTCCGGCGAGCGCCTGAGCAAGTGCCGCCTGGAGTGGTACCGCACTTCTGCTACTGGTACTCAGGAACACTACTTCACCATCGAGCTGGAAGACGCCATCATCGTTGACGTGCAGTCCCGCATGCCGAACTGCCAAGACCCGAACATGGCTCATTTCACTCACCTGGAAGACGTGTACTTCACGTACCGCAAGATCGTCTGGACTCACGAAGTATCCGGCACTTCCGGCTCCGACGACTGGCGCTCCCCGATCTCTGCTTAATTTCGCGGCGATCCGTCAGACAGGTGTGAATCGGTGTCGGCTTCTGATCCCCTCCAGAAGCCGATTGGTCAGAAACAGACCCGATTCACTGCCTGCTAACCGATTGAGGTGGCACAATGAGTCAAGCGCCATGATGTCTGGCATTGGCTCATTCCATGCTAGTACGGTTAGCCTTTTCGGCCAGGTTTCCTGGCCGAAATTGTTTTTGCGACGACCATCTGGAGGAACACGGAATGTTCAACCCAGCGAATACGACTCACTTTTCGCTATCCATTCACGGATCGACCTCAGATGGGGTCACGCCTGATTTCCAAGTCCTGAGCTTTACGGGACAGGAGTCGATCAGCCAGCCCTTTCGCTTTGACCTCGAACTGGTCAGCGAACGCCCCGACCTTGACCTTGAGGCCCTGCTGCATCAGCGCGCC